>NZ_NEIR01000050.1:0-504 GCF_002112825.1 Pseudomonas sp. B5(2017) | reverse complement strand
CCCGTTCGACAGCCAGGGTGGCCGCCTGTACCGCTCGGGCGACCTGGCCCGCTACGGCGGCGCGGGGGTGGTGGAGTACCTGGGGCGGATCGACCATCAGGTGAAGATTCGAGGTTTTCGCATCGAACTTGGCGAGATCGAGGCGCGGCTGCAGGCGCAGGCCTGCGTGGCCCAGGGCGTGGTACTGGCCCAGGACGGCCCGGGCGGCAAGCAGTTGGTGGGTTATGTGGTGCCTGCCGATGCGGCCGTGATGGCCAGCACCGAGGCCCAGGCTACCGAGCGCGAGGCGCTGCGCACTGCGTTGAAGGCGAGCCTGCCGGACTACATGGTGCCGGCCCACCTGCTGTTCCTGGCCAAACTGCCGTTGACCGCCAACGGCAAGCTGGACCGCCGTGCATTGCCGCAACCGGACGCCAGCCTGCTGCAAGCGGCATACGTGGCCCCGCAGAGTGAACTGGAACAACAGATCGCGGCGATCTGGGCCGATGTGCTGAAGCTGGAGCG
>NZ_NEIR01000049.1:0-506 GCF_002112825.1 Pseudomonas sp. B5(2017) | reverse complement strand
TCAAGCGCTGCAGGCCCCATGGATGGGGCCTGCAGCGCGTACTCCCGGGAGCAGGCCCGTAGCGAGGGAACCCCGGAGCGCAGCGTAGGGGCCGGATGATAGGAGCCAGCGTTTTTTGGTTACTTTTTGTCGCGTTTGACAAAAAGTGACCCGCCGTAAGGGCGGAAAGGTGAATAAGCGCCACCTTCGAGAATGAATGTTGACCTTGTTGTTGATGCCCACGCTTGAAAGCGAAGAGCGAAGAGCGGAAAAGTACCGGTCTTGATCTTGCGCATAGTCCATTTACGATGGCGACGCATACTCACCTTTTCGCCCTTACGGCGAGTCACTTTTTGCCAAACGCGGCAAAAAGTAACCAAAAAACGCTGCGCTCCCATCATCCGGCCCCTACGCTGCGCTCCGGGGTCCCCTCGCGCCGGTCTTGCTCCCGGGAGGACGCGCTGCAGGCCCCATCCATGGGGCCTCAGCGCTTGACGGGCATCCATGCCCGTCACCTCCCTCCGCAA
>NZ_NEIR01000048.1:0-510 GCF_002112825.1 Pseudomonas sp. B5(2017) | reverse complement strand
GGAGCGGCCTTGTGTCGCGAAAGGGCCGCAAAGCGGCCCCGGCAATCTCTGCAGCGACGCTGAAACCTGGGGCTGCTGCGCAGCCCTTTCGCGACGCAAGGCCGCTCCTACAGGGATCGCGTGAGATTGCCAAATCCTGTATCGCCGCACAGATCGTCAGATCCCGCCACCTGCCAGCATCCACCATCGGCCGGTGGACGACGTTCTTGTAGGAGCGGCCTTGTGTCGCGAAAGGGCCGCACTGCGGCCCCGGCAATTTCTGCAGCGACGCTGAAACCTGGGACTGCTGCGCAGCCCTTTCGCGACGCAAGGCCGCTCCTACAGGGATCGCGTGAGATTGCCAAATCCTGTATCGCCGCACAGATCGTCAGATCCCGCCACCTGCCAGCATCCACCCTCGGCCGGTGGACGAGGTTCTTGTGGGAGCGGCCTTGTGTCGCGAAAGGGCCGCAAAGCGGCCCCGGCAATCTCTGCAGCGACGCTGAAACCTGGGGCTGCTGCGCAGCCCTT
>NZ_NEIR01000022.1:0-66469 GCF_002112825.1 Pseudomonas sp. B5(2017) | reverse complement strand
ACCATGACCGCATCAGGCTGAAACTCAATGGCCTGAGCCCTGTCAGCTACAGGACTCAGGCCACGGGCTAAAACTGTCCAACTTTTCGGGGGCAGTCCAGGTACACCACAGGCCTTGACGTTTGTGGTGTACCTGTGGGAGCTGGCTTGCCGGCGATAGGGCCGGGTCAGCCAAGCAGCTCTTTCAGGCCTTGCAACTCCTGCTCGGTCACCGCCACCCCCTCCTCCTCGGCCACCTCGCGCTCGCGGTAACGCCGCTCGCCCGGCATGCGCGTCAGCCCTACCGCCCGCATCTGCTCGACCAGTTCGCGGCTGCGCTGGGCAAACCGCTCGCCCTCGGCCTTGTTCGGGTCGATGACAATGATCAGCTGCCCGGTCCACGGCGTCTTCGCCCCCGGGTGCCCCGACCAGTCGAACTCCCAGGAAAAATGCCCGCCGGTCAGCGCCGCCGCCAGCAACTCGACCATCATCGACAAGGCCGAGCCCTTGTGCCCGCCAAATGGCAGCAAGGCGCCGCCTTCCAGAATCGCCTTGGGGTCGGTGGTCGGCTCACCATTGGCATCCACCCCCATGCCCTGCGGCAATTGCTGGCCAGCGCGCGCGGCAATCTGCACGTCGCCATGGGCCATGGCGCTGGTGGCCATGTCGAAGACGATCGGGTCATGTTCGGCGCAAGGTGCGGCAAAGGCGATGGGGTTGGTGCCGAACAGCGGCTTGCGGGCGCCGTGCGGCACCACGCAGGTCATGCTGTTGACCACGCTCAGGGCTACCAGGCCTTCGTCGGCGAATGGCTCCACATCCGGCCACAGCGCGGCGAAGTGGTGCGAGTTGTGGATCGCCAACACGGCGATACCAGCGTTGCGCGCCTTCGCCACCAGAAGTTCACGGGCCGCCGCCAGCGCCGGCTGGGCGAAGCCGCCTGCGGCATCGACGCGAACATAACCGGGCGCCACGTCGCTGACCTTCGGCGTGGCCTGGCCATCGACCCAGCCACTGGCCAATGTCGAAACATAGCCAGGCATGCGGAACACCCCATGGCTATGGGCACCATCGCGCTGGGCGCTGGCGCAGTTGTAGGCCAGCACCCGGGCCACGCTTTCGCTGCAGCCATGGCGCTGGAAGATGCTCTGCAACAGGCCCTGCAGCTCGGTAAAAGGCACACGCACGACGGTGCTGGTGGAAGGTGCGGACATCTGAAGCTCCTTGTTGGAATTGGAATGGCTACAGCGTTGCAACGACAAAAACTTTCCTGCATGTGACAGCTATCTGTCAAATGTTGACTTGATGACAGAAAACAGCCATTTTCTTTCGCAAGCCTTACCCCTGGAGCCGCAGCATGAGCCAACCGATCAAGCAACGCCTGGAAAACAGCCTCGAAGGGGCCGCTGCTTCGGGCCGCAAGATCGCCAGCTACATGCTCGCCAACCTGCATGAACTGCCGTTCCAGACCTCGGCCAGCATTGCCGTCAAGCTGGGCGTCAGCGAATCCAGCGTTGGCCGTTTCTGCCGCTCATTGGGTTATGCCCATCTCAAGGCGTTGAAGCAAGACCTGCAGAACGACCTGGGCGATGGCCCGTGGCTGGTGGGCGACCGCCTGCAAGATTACCGCCAGAACCAGGACGCCAGCGACAACGCCGGCAGCCTGGAGCTGGAAATCGCCGCCCTGGTGCGCGTGCACGAGTATCGCCAGAGCAGCGCCTGGCACAGCGTCGCCCAGCGCCTGGCGAGCAAGCAGCGGGTGTTCATTGCCGGCTTCCAGACCGAGCGCGGCATCGCCATGTGCATGAGCCACCTGCTGCAGTACCTGCGCGATGGCGTGCAGCTGGTGGATATGAGTGCCGGGCACTTTGGCGAAGTATTGCTGGGCCGTGCGGAAGACAGCGCCCTGGTGGTGTTCGAAGCCCGCCGTTATTCCCGCCATGCCCTACTGTTGTGCCAGAAGGCACGCGAGGCTGGCATTGCGGTCACCCTGGTGACCGACCCCTTCTGTGACTGGGCTGATGCCAACGCCGACGAGGTGTTCCGCATTCCCACCGAGTTCAACCTGTTCTGGGAGTCCACCTCGACCATGCTGTCGTGGGTGCACCTGATGGTCAACGAGGTCTGCAAGAAGCTCGGACCGGATGTTGAAAAACGCTTGGAAGCAACTGCCGCTCTACATAACGAATTCGTCGGCTACACCTCGTGGTCGACGGGAAAACAACAATAGCAAGAGTGCAAGAGGTGCGAGATGAACAAGACCATGGCCTTGGTGGGTGCGTGCGCCCTGCTGCTGTCGGGTGCCGCCAGTGCCGAAACCCTGCGCTTCGCCACCGAGGGCGCCTACCCGCCCTTCAACTATGTCGACGCCAATAACCAGTTGCACGGCTTCGACGTCGACATCACCCACGCCCTGTGCGAGCAGATGAAAGTCGAGTGCACGCTGGTGGCCCAGGACTGGGAAGGCATCATCCCGGCGCTGATGGCACGCAAGTACGACGCGGTGGTCGCGTCGATGATCAACACCGAAGAACGGCGCAAGAAGATCGCCTTCACCGACCACTACTACCGCACCCCGCTGACCGTTGCCGTGGCCAAGGACAGCAAGATCAGCGACGCCCAGACCACCTTCGACGGCTACACCGTTGGCGCCCAGTCGTCGTCCACCCAGGCCATCTACGCCGAAGACGTCTACGCCAAGGCCGGTGCCGACGTGAAACTGTACCCGACCATGGACGAAGCCAACGCCGACCTGGCCGCGGGCCGCCTGGACGGGGTGATTGCCGACAAATTCCCGCTGCACGAGTGGATGACCAAGAACGGCGGGGACTGCTGCAAGATCCTCGGTGACGTGGCCGACACCAAGGCCGATGCCGCCATTGCCGTGCGCAAGGATGACGAAGCCCTGCGCCAGCGCCTGAACACCGCGCTGCAGCAGATCGTCGCCAACGGTACCTACCAGAAGATCGCCAGCAAGTACTTCGCTTTCGATATCTACAACTGATCTTCAGGAAACTGCGCAATTTCTGTAGGAGCGGCCTGGTGTCGCGACAGGGCCGCAAGGCGGCCCCGGCAATCCCTGCTGCGGCATAGATCCTGGGGCTGCTCCGCAGCCCTTTCGCGACACAAGGCCGCTCCTACAAAAAGTCCGCGTTGCCCATCCTAGGGGTTTGTCATGCTCGATCAATTGTCCTTGCTGTCCTTCGCCAGTGGAGGCTGGGGCCAGGCGCTGCTGGCCGGCGCGCTGGTCACCGTTTCCCTGGCCCTGGCCTGCCTGCCCATCGGCCTGCCGCTGGGCCTGGTGGTCGCCCTTGCAGCACGCTCGCGCAAGCGCTTGCCGCGCGCCTGGGCCACCACCTTCTCCACCGTGTTCCGTGGCCTGCCCGAACTGCTGACGCTGCTGATCATCTATTACGGCTGCCAGATCGCCGCACAGAAGATCCTCGCAGCCATGGGCTACCAGGGTGAGTTCCTGATCAATACCTTCCTCGCCGCGATGATCGCCTTCAGCCTGGTGTTCGCCGCGTTTTCCAGCGAGATCTGGCTGGCAGCCTTCAAGACCCTGCCCAAGGGCCAGCTGGAAGCCTGCTCGGCGCTGGGCCTGAGCAAGCACACCGGTTTCTTCAAGGTGCTGCTGCCACAACTGACCCGCATCGCCCTGCCCGGCCTGTCCAACAACTGGCTGTCGCTGCTCAAGGACACCTCGCTGGTCTCGACCATCTCGCTGGTCGACCTGATGCGCCAGACCAACCTGGCCGTCAGCGTGACCAAGGAGCCGATGTTCTTCTATGGCGTGGCCTGCCTGGGCTACCTGCTGTTCGCCGCCATTTCCGGGCGCGTGTTCGCCTTCATCGAACGGCGCAGCAACCGCCACCTGCAAGGAGCACGCGCATGAGCTTCGAACAACTGCTGGCGCTGGTCCTCGACCCCGACCTGCTGGACCGCTACGGCCCGCGCTTCCTCGATGGCCTGCTGGTAACGGCCAAGCTGGTGGCGATTTCCTTCAGCCTGGGTGCCGTGCTCGGCCTGTTGCTGGCCCTGGCGCGCATGTCGCGCAGCCTGCTGCTGCAGCGCATGGCCGCCGGCTACGTGTACTTCTTCCGCGGCTCGCCGCTGCTGGCCCAGCTGTTCCTGCTGTATTACGGCCTGGGCTCGCTCAAGGGCTTCTGGCAGGACGTCGGCCTGTGGTGGTTCTTCCGCGAGGCGTGGTTCTGCACCCTGCTGGCGTTCACCCTGAACACCGCCGCCTACCAGGCAGAAATCTTCCGCGGCAGCCTGATGGCCGTCGCCCCCGGCCAGCATGAGGCGGCGCGGGCGCTGAACCTGAAGCGCTCGACCACCTTCTTCAAGGTGATCCTGCCGCAGTCGCTGCTGGTGGCCATCGGCCCGCTGGGCAACGAACTGATCCTGATGATCAAGGCCAGCGCGATCGCCTCGCTGGTGACCATCTACGACCTGATGGGCGTGACCAAACTGGCCTTCTCGCGCAGTTTCGACTTCCAGATCTACCTGTGGGCCGCCGTGCTCTACCTGCTGATCGTCGAACTGGTGCGGCGCCTGCTGAAACACCTGGAAGCCCGCCTGGGCCGCCACCTGAACTGACCGAAGGATACGTTCCATGCATTGCCAGACCCTTGTCCTCGGCGCCGGCATCGTCGGCGTCAGCACCGCCCTGCACTTGCAGGCCCGCGGGCGCCAGGTGATCCTGATCGACCGCGACGAACCGGGCAGCGGCACCAGCCACGGCAACGCCGGGCTGATCGAGCGCTCCAGCGTGATCCCCTATGCCTTCCCGCGGCAACTGGGCGCGCTGCTGCGCTACGGCCTGAACCGCCAGCCCGATGTGCGCTACAGCCTGCTGCACCTGCCCAAGGCCGCCCCCTGGCTGTGGCGCTACTGGCGCCAGTCGGCCCCCGGGCGCCTGGCCGGGGCCGCCGCCGACATGCTGCCGCTGGTGCAGCGCTGCGTCGAGGAGCACGACGCACTGATCGCTGCCGCGGGCCTGGAAGGGCTGGTGCAGGCCAAAGGCTGGATCGAAGTGTTCCGTGACCCGGCGCTGTTCGAGCAGGCCAAGGTCGACGCCAAGGGCCTGAGCCGTTATGGCCTGCAGTTCGAAATTCTCGAATGCGGGCAGTTGCAGGCCCGCGAGCACCAGCTGGACGCCAGCGTGGTCGGCGGCATCCACTGGCTCGACCCCAAGACCGTGAACAACCCCGGCGCCCTCACCCGCGGCTACGCCACCCTGTTCACGCAGCGCGGCGGGCAGTTCCTGCATGGCGATGCGCGCAGCCTGCGCCAGGTCGACGGCCAATGGCGGGTAGACAGCCGCCGCGGCCCGATCACCGCCAACGAGGTGGTGGCCTGCCTCGGCCCGCAGTCGGCCGACCTGTTCAGCGGCCTGGGCTACCAGATCCCGCTGGCGATCAAGCGTGGCTACCACATGCACTACAGCACCCGTGACGGCGCGCAACTGGAGCATTCCATCTGCGACACCCAGGGCGGCTACGTGCTGGCGCCAATGGCCCGCGGCGTGCGCCTGACCACCGGCATCGAATTCGACGCCAGCAGCGCGCCGGGCAACCAGATCCAGCTGGGCCGCTGCGAGGCCCTGGCGCGCAAGCTGTTCCCGGCCCTGGGCGAGCGCCTGGACGACACCCCCTGGCTGGGCCGCCGCCCATGCCTGCCCGACATGCGCCCGGTGATCGGCCCGGCGCCGCGCCACCCGGGGCTGTGGTTCAACTTCGGCCACGCCCACCACGGCCTCACCCTGGGCCCGGTCAGCGGCCGGCTGGTGGCCGAACTGGTCACCGGCGAACGCCCCTTCACCGACCCCGCGCCCTACAGCGCGACTCGTTTCGACTGAACCCCTGCGGGAGAACAACAAGATGACCGCACCACTGAGCCTTGCCACCCTTGCCCCCGAACCCGACCCACGCCCGGTGCTGATCCGCATCGAAGGCCTGAACAAGCACTACGGCGCGTTCCACGTGCTGCGCGACATCGACCTGCAGGTGCGCGAAGGCGAACGCATCGTGCTGTGCGGGCCGTCCGGCTCGGGCAAGTCGACCCTGATCCGCTGCATCAACCGCCTGGAAGTGGCCCAGCAGGGCAGCATCAAGGTGGATGGCATCGACCTGGCGGCCACCACCCGCGAAGCGGCGCAAGTGCGCAGCGACATCGGCATGGTGTTCCAGCACTTCAACCTGTTCCCGCACATGAGCGTGCTCGACAACTGCCTGCTGGCCCCCACCAGCGTGCGCGGGTTGTCGCGCAAGGACGCCGAGGAGCGGGCACGCATGTACCTGAGCAAGGTCGGTATCGAAAGCCAGGCGCACAAGTACCCCAGCCAGCTGTCCGGCGGCCAGCAGCAGCGCGTGGCGATTGCCCGGGCGCTGTGCATGAAGCCGCGGATCATGCTGTTCGACGAGCCCACCTCGGCGCTGGACCCGGAGATGGTCGCCGAGGTGCTGGATGTGCTGGTGCAGCTGGCTGGCACTGGCATGACCATGCTTTGCGTCACCCATGAAATGGGCTTTGCCCGCCAGGTGGCCGAGCGGGTGCTGTTCCTCGAGGGCGGGCAGATCATCGAAGACAGCCCGCCACAGGTGTTCTTCAACCAGCCGCGTACCGAGCGGGCCAAGGGGTTCCTGGCGCAGATACTGCACTGATTGAGACCTGTCGCTATTCATGTGGGAGCGGCCTTGTGTCGCGATAGGGCCGCAAAGCGGCCCCCGGCGATCCCTGCTGCGGCATAGATCCTGGGGCTGCTCCGCAGCCCTTTCGCGACACAAGGCCGCTCCCACAAAGACCGTGTTGGCTTGGAGCTAATCATTTATTGCACCGCTGCAAAGACCCAACTGCATCGTTAAATATTATTGACCTTAACCCCCGCCAAACCCACGCCGCCACAGGCCCGCATCGGTTTCAGCCCCCAAAAACCGGCGCATTCCCTGCCATCAAGCCATGCTCCGTCGTTTGACATATCGAACGGCTCTGGCAAGCTATCTACAAGCCCCGACCGGAATCGTCGCCTCCGACGAGCCGGCAGTGCTCGGGGCTACAGGTTGCACCCATGGCCCCGCGCCGTGCACCTGCACAACAACGACAGGCCGAACCTGTCCCAAGGTGACATATGTCCAACAGCAACATTGGCAACAAGCAACCCTCCCTGCGCAAACCCGTCGTCCTGATGACCATGGGCAGCCAAGAGCGCAAAGGCCATGACTACCAGGTCATGACCCACAAATACATCACCCCGCTGGTCGAGTTTTCCGATTGCGTCCCGGTGCTGGTGCCCACCTGCTGCGGCATCGAAGACCTCGAGACCTATCTGGACATGGCCGACGGCGTGTACCTGACCGGCGCCGGCAGCAACATCGACCCGGCCCTGTACGGCCAGGAAAACGAGACCCCCGGCAAAGGCCAGGACCAGAACCGCGACCTGTTCGACATCCCGCTGGTCAAGGCCGCGATCAAGCGTGGCCTGCCGATCTTCGGCATCTGCCGTGGCATGCAGGAAATCAACGTGGCCCTGGGTGGCGACATCTACCAGAAGGTGTACGCCGAGCCTGGCTTCAACGACCACCGGGAAAACCCGGAAGACCCGGTCGAGGTGCAATACGCCCAGGTGCACGGCGTGAAGATCAAGCCGGACAGCTGGCTGCGCGACACCCTGGGTACCGACGAGATTCGCGTCAACTCGCTGCATGGCCAAGGCCTGCACAAGCTCGGCGCCGGCATCGAGGCCATCGCCCACGCCGAAGACGGCCTGGTCGAGGCGATCCATGCCCCGAGCATCTCGCCGTTCCTGTTCGCCGTGCAGTGGCACCCGGAGTGGCAAGCGGCGAAGAACCCGGATTCGATCAAGATCTTCCAGGCTTTCGGCGACGCTTGCCGGGCCCAGGTACGCAAGGCGCAGATCAAGCGCCAGCAAGCTGCCTGACCCCAGTTTCCTCTGCTTTGATCGCGGGGCGGCGCAAGGCCGCCCCCGTTTTCCCCGGTCACCCTCTGCTGGTCCCAGAACACTTCCCGTGGAAACGGGCGGCGGGCTTGTGCCTGTCTCCGCGATCGTTTTTTTCCTACCCCATCAAGAGATACGATGACTGATCGCGATGGATCTGCCATCTGCGTCTCGTGCATCTGTTGTTGTCGCCTGTTCTGGCCTCTTCGCGGGTAAACCCGCTCCCACAGGGATCTCCGAAAATTTCAAGCGCGACGCGGTCTCTGTGGGAGCGGGTTTACCCGCGAAGAGGCCGGCACAGGCAATAACATTCCTTCCGCCCCTCCACAAAAAAATCTCCCAAAGGGACTAGTCATCGTACAAGTTGTACGATAACTTACCTCCAACGCAAAACAACACCCTTCACCCAAGCGCCACAGGATGCCAACAACAATGACTCCACAAGAACTCAAATCCATCCTCTCCCACGGCCTGCTGTCTTTCCCGGTCACCGACTTCAACGCCCAGGGCGACTTCAACCCGGCTGGCTACGTCAAGCGCCTGGAATGGCTGGCCCCGTATGGCGCCAGCGCCCTGTTCGCCGCCGGCGGCACCGGTGAGTTCTTCTCCCTGGCTGCCAGCGAATACAGCCAGGTGATCAAGACCGCCGTCGACACCTGCGCCAAATCGGTACCCATCCTCGCCGGCGTCGGTGGCTCCACCCGCCAGGCCATCGAATACGCGCAAGAAGCCGAGCGCCTGGGTGCCAAGGGCCTGCTGCTGCTGCCGCACTACCTGACCGAAGCCAGCCAGGAAGGTGTCGCCGCCCACGTCGAAGCAGTGTGCAAATCGGTAAACATCGGCGTAGTCGTCTACAACCGCAACGTCTGCCGCCTGAACGCCGACCTGCTGGAAAAACTGGCCGAGCGCTGCCCGAACCTGATCGGCTACAAGGACGGCCTGGGTGACATCGAGCTGATGGTGTCGATCCGTCGCCGCCTGGGCGACCGCTTCAGCTACCTGGGTGGCCTGCCGACCGCCGAGGTGTATGCTGCTGCCTACAAGGCCCTGGGCGTGCCGGTGTACTCCTCCGCCGTGTTCAACTTCGTGCCGAAGACCGCCATGGACTTCTACAACGCCATCGCCCGTGACGACCACGCCACCGTGGCCAAGCTGATCGACGACTTCTTCCTGCCGTACCTGGACATCCGCAACCGCAAGGCCGGCTACGCCGTGAGCATCGTCAAGGCCGGCGCCAGGATCGCCGGTTACGACGCCGGCCCGGTGCGTACTCCGCTTACCGACCTCACCGCCGACGAGTACGAAGAACTCGCCGCGCTGATGGACAAGATGGGCCCGCAGTAAGCGCCGCCCGCGGCCTGCCAGATGCCGCGCCCGGAGTGGGCCAGCCCCACTCCGGTTACAATTCGTGAGCCCGCACAAAAATAACTAGTGGGAGTACTACCAGCATGCAAGCGACGAAGAAGACGCATGTGCGCTACCTGATCCTGTTCATGCTGTTCCTGGTGACCACGATCAACTACGCTGACCGCGCCACCATTGCAATCGCGGGCTCCAGCCTGCAGAAAGACCTCGGCATCGATGCCGTGACCCTCGGCTACATCTTCTCCGCCTTCGGATGGGCATACGTGGCTGGCCAGATTCCTGGTGGCTGGCTGCTCGACCGCTTCGGTTCCAAGAACGTCTACGCCTTCAGCATCTTCACCTGGTCGCTGTTCACCCTGCTGCAGGGCTTTGTCGGTGGCCTGCCGGTGGCCTGGGCGGTGGTGACGCTGTTCACCCTGCGCTTTCTGGTCGGTTTTGCCGAAGCCCCGTCGTTCCCGGGCAATGCGCGCATCGTCGCGGCCTGGTTCCCGACCCAGGAACGCGGCACCGCTTCGGCCATCTTCAACTCGGCGCAGTACTTCGCCACCGCACTGTTCGCACCGATCATGGGCTGGATCGTGTTCAGCTTCGGCTGGGAGCACGTGTTCGTGGTCATGGGCGCACTGGGCATCGTGTTCTCCATGGTGTGGCTGAAGACCATCTACAACCCGCGCCAACACCCACGCATCAGCCCAGGTGAACTCGAGCACATCGAGCAGAACGGCGGCCTGGTGGACATGGACCAGAAGCGCGGCAACGACGGCCCGAAATGGGGCTACATCAAGCAACTGCTGACCAGCCGCATGCTGCTGGGCGTGTACCTGGGCCAGTACTGCATCAACGCCATCACCTACTTCTTCCTCACCTGGTTCCCGGTGTACCTGGTGCAGGAGCGCGGCATGACCATCCTCAAGGCCGGCTTCATCGCCTCGCTGCCGGCGGTCTGCGGCTTCATCGGTGGCGTGCTGGGCGGGGTGATCTCCGACTGGCTGCTGCGCCGCGGCAACTCGCTGACCTTCTCGCGCAAGCTGCCGATCGTCTGCGGCCTGCTGCTGTCGACCACCATGGTGTTCTGCAACTACGTCGACGCCGAGTGGATGGTGGTCGGTTTCATGACCCTGGCGTTCTTCGGCAAAGGCATCGGCGCACTGGGCTGGGCGGTGGTCGCCGACACCTCGCCGAAACAGATCGCCGGGCTGTCGGGCGGGCTGTTCAACACCTTCGGCAACATCGCCTCGATCACCACGCCGATCGTTATCGGCTACATCATCAGTGCCACCGGCTCGTTCAAGTGGGCCCTGGTGTATGTCGGCGCCAACGCCCTGGTGGCGGTGTTCAGCTACCTGGTGATCGTCGGCCCGATCAAGCGCATCGAGCTGCGTGAAAGCCCAAAGCCTGACGCCGAGCGAGCGGCCGGCAGCGAACTGGCCGGCTCGCGCCACTGAGTGAACACGCCCGCGTCGGCCACCCCGCCGCGGGCGGATGTACAAAAGCCTGAGAACCTGACAAGTAGGGCCCGAACATGCAGTTGATCGAACATTCCGACTCGCCCCGCTACGTCCGCCTGCACGACGACGACAATGTCGTGGTGGTGGTCAATGATGGCGGCCTGGGCGAAGGCGCCCGCTTCGCCGACGGCCTGACCCTGGTCGAAGGCGTGCCACAGAGCCACAAGGTGGCCACCGTAGCCATCGCCAAGGGCGAACCGGTGCGCCGCTACGGGCAGATCATAGGCTATGCGCTGGAAGACCTGCGCCAGGGTAGCTGGGTGCAGGAGAGCCAGCTGGCCATGCCGGCCGCGCCGGAGCTGGACAGCCTGCCACGCTGCGACGCCGTCCCGCAGCCGCTGCCGCCGCTCGAAGGCTTCACCTTCGAAGGCTACCGCAACGCCGACGGCACCGTCGGTACCCGCAACATCCTCGGCATCACCACCACCGTGCAATGCGTGGCCGGCGTGCTGGAGCATGCGGTAAAGCGCATTCGCAGCGAGTTGCTGCCCAAGTACCCCAATGTCGATGACGTGGTGGCCATCACCCACAGCTATGGCTGCGGCGTGGCGATCAACGCGCGCGATGCCTACATCCCGATCCGCACGGTGCGCAACCTGGCGCGCAACCCCAACCTGGGCGGTGAGGCCCTGGTCATCAGCCTGGGCTGCGAAAAGCTGCAGGCCGGCCAGGTGATGCACGACAACGACCCGTCGGTCGACCTCAGCGACCCGTGGCTGTACCGCCTGCAGGACGCCAGCCTGGGCTTTGTGGAAATGATCGAACAGATCATGGAACTGGCCGAGACCCGCCTGAAGAAACTCGACCAGCGCCGCCGCGAAAGCGTGCCGGCCAGCGAACTGATCCTGGGTATGCAGTGCGGGGGCAGCGATGCCTTCTCGGGCATCACCGCCAACCCGGCGCTGGGCTACGCCGCCGACCTGCTGGTACGCGCTGGCGCCACCGTGCTGTTCTCGGAAGTGACCGAAGTGCGCGACGCCATCTACATGCTCACCTCGCGGGCGGAAAACCAGGAGGTCGCAGACGCCCTGGTGCGCGAAATGGACTGGTACGACCGCTACCTGCAGCAAGGCGCCGCCGACCGCAGCGCCAACACCACGCCGGGCAACAAGAAAGGCGGCTTGTCGAATATCGTCGAGAAGTCCCTGGGGTCAATCGTCAAGTCCGGCAGCGGCGCCATTCAGGGCGTGCTCGGCCCGGGCGAGCGGGTCAATCGCAAAGGCCTGATCTTCTGCGCCACCCCGGCCAGCGACTTTGTCTGCGGCACCCTGCAACTGGCTGCCGGCATGAACCTGCATGTGTTCACCACCGGCCGCGGCACCCCGTACGGCCTGGCCATGGCGCCAGTGGTCAAGGTATGCACCCGCAGCGAGCTGGCCCAGCGCTGGCCCGACCTGATCGACATCGACGCCGGGCGCATCGCCAGCGGCCGCTCGACCATCGAGGAGCTGGGCTGGGAGCTGTTCCACTACTACCTGGACGTGGCCAGCGGCCGCAAGCAGACCTGGGCCGAACAGCATCGCCTGCACAACGACATCACCCTGTTCAACCCGGCACCGATTACCTGATGCCAAGGGCTTGCCCGACTCAATATTGCAACGCGGTCCCTGTGGGAGCGGGTTCACCCGCGAATACCGGCAAAGCCGGTGCCATACACCGAGTTGCCTGCTTCGCGGGTGAACCCGCTCCCACAGGGTCCGAGCAAACGCCTCAAGCACGGTCTCTTCCTTCACTACTCTCTACAGGAGCATCCCATGCCTGAAATCCTCGGCCACAACTTCATCGCCGGCCAGCGCAGCGCCGCTGGCCCGCAGCGCCTGCAGAGCCTGGACGCCAGCACCGGCGAGGCCCTGCCCTACAGCTTCGCCCAGGCCACCGAAAGTGAAGTGGACCAGGCCGCCAAGGCCGCGGCCGCCGCTTTCGCCGAATTCCGCCAGCTGACCCCGGCGCGGCGCGCCGAGTTCCTCGACGCCATCGCGGCCGAACTGGACGAACTGGACGACGCCTTCGTCGCGATCGTCTGCCGTGAAACCGCCCTGCCCCCCGCCCGTATCCAGGGCGAACGCGGCCGCACCAGCGGCCAGATGCGCCTGTTCGCCCAGGTGCTGCGCCGTGGTGACTTCCTCGGTGCGCGCATCGACCTGGCCCTGCCCGAGCGCCAGCCCCTGCCACGCGTGGACCTGCGCCAGATGCGCATCGGCGTCGGCCCGGTCGCCGTGTTTGGCGCCAGCAACTTCCCGCTGGCCTTCTCCACCGCCGGTGGCGATACCGCCGCGGCCCTGGCCGCCGGTTGCCCGGTTGTGTTCAAGGCCCACAGCGGCCACATGGCCACCGCCGACCTGGTCGGCTGTGCCATCCAGCGCGCCTCCGAGCGCACCGGCATGCCCAAGGGCGTGTTCAACATGGTGTTCGGTGGCGGCGTCGGCGAGTGGCTGGTCAAGCACCCGGCTATCCAGGCCGTCGGCTTCACCGGCTCGCTGAAAGGCGGTGACGCCCTGTGCCGCATGGCCGCCGAGCGCCCGCAGCCGATCCCGGTGTTCGCCGAGATGTCCAGCATCAACCCGGTCATCATCCTGCCGGGCGCCCTGGCCAAGCGTGGCGAAGCCATCGCCCGAGAACTGGCCGGTTCGGTGTGCCTGGGCGCAGGCCAGTTCTGCACCAACCCGGGCCTGGTGATCGGCCTGCAATCGCCGCAGTACAGCCAACTGCTGGCAGAGCTTGGCCAGCACCTGAGCCAGCAGGCCGGCCAGACCATGCTCAACGCCGGTGGCCTGCGCAGCTACGTCGGTGGCCTGGAGCACCTGCACGCCCATGCCGGTATCGAGCACCTGGCCGGCCAGGCGCAGGCAGGCAGCCAGGCGCGCGCCCAGCTGTTCAAGGCCGATGCCCGCCTGCTGGTGGAATCTGACCCGCTGCTGCAGGAAGAAGTGTTCGGCCCGACCACCGTTGCCGTGGAAGTGCAGGACAACGACCAGTTGCGCGCCGCCCTGCTCGGCCTGCGCGGCCAGCTGACCGCGACCCTGATCGGCGAGCCGGAAGACCTGCAGGCCTTCGCCTGGCTGGTGCCGCTGCTGGAGGAGAAAGTCGGGCGGATCCTGGTCAATGGCTACCCGACCGGTGTCGAGGTGTGTGATGCGATGGTGCACGGCGGGCCATATCCAGCCACGTCGGATGCGCGCGGCACGTCGGTCGGCACCCTGGCCATCGACCGCTTCCTGCGCCCGGTGTGCTACCAGAACTACCCGCAGGCGCTGTTGCCTGAGGCACTGCGCGACGGCAACCCGCTTGGGCTGCGCCGGCTGGTAAATGGACAGTGGAGTGAGGGCGCGATCTGATCGCCCCTTGAAACCAGAAAGCCCCGCGCATGGCGGGGCTTTTCTTTTGGCTGTACCGGCCTCTTCGCGGGTAAACCCGCTCCTACAGGGACCGCGCCGTACTTACAGGTAATGGATAACCTTGTGGGAGCGGGTTTACCCGCGAAGAGGCCAGGTCAGGCAACAGAGAAGCCTCAGACCCCCTGCGCCTCGGCCTCTTCATGCGCCTGGCGCAAGCGCTCGCGGCTGTTGCTCAGGTGCATGCGCATGGCCATCTTCGCCCCTTCGCTATCACGCCGGGCGATGGCTTCGTAGATCGCCTCGTGCTCATGCATCAACCGGCTCATGTAGTGCGCCTGGTCATCGTGGGCCAGCCGCGCCGAATTCAACCGGGTACGCGGGATGATACTGGTGCCCAGGTGGTTGATGATGTCGGCGAAGTAGTGGTTGCCGCTGGCCTGGGCAATGCGCAGGTGGAACTGGAAATCCGCCGACACCGCATCCGTGGCGTGGGCAGCCCCTTCGTTGAGTTCGTCCAGCGCCGCACGCATGCCGGTCAGCTCTTCATCGCTGCGCCGCTGCGCCGCCAGGCCCGCTGATTCGATCTCCAGGGCAATGCGCAATTCCAGCACCGCCAACACTTCGCGCAGGGTGACCACGGTCGCCGGGTCGATACGGAAACCACCCGTGGCTGGCGCGTCCAGCACGAAGGTGCCAATGCCGTGGCGGGTCTCGACCTGCCCGGCGGCCTGCAGCCGCGAGATCGCTTCACGCACCACCGTGCGGCTGACACCCTCTTCGACCATGATCTGCGATTCGGTCGGCAGCTTGTCGCCGCGCTTGAGCTGGCCGCTGCGAATGCGCTCGGTCAGCACCGTGACCAGTTCCTGGGCCAGACTGCGCGGCTTGCGCCGGGTCTTTGCCTGTACCTGCTGCTCTGTCATTGCCCTGTATTTCACCTTGAAAGACAGCGCTCATCATAGCGCAAGCAGTTGTACGATCACATACACGCAGTGCGGTATTTCTCGGCGTTCGCTGGCGCGGCAGCCCTGAACGAAACACTGGAAATGCTGGCCCCTCGCAGGTGCGAGGCTGTACTGTGCGGTTTCACGCTCATCCATGGAAGGAAAACACAGCATGAAACCCCTCGACCGCCTGTTGCTCGCCAGCGGCCTGTTGATCCCCCTCTGGCTGCTGGCAGGTGTATGGTTCACCGCCCTGGCCTACCCCGGCTACGACCACCTGCAACAGGCCATGAGCCAGCTCGGCGCGGTCGGTTCGCCGACCCAGAACTGGTCGCCGCTGGTCAACAACTTCCCCCTTGCCATCCTGTTCACCCTGTTTGCCTGGGGCCTGGCGCGGCGCTGGCGTGGCTCGAAGCTGGCATTGCTGAGTGCGGCGCTGGTGCTGTTGCATGGCGTGGGCAGCCTGGGTACCGGGTGGTTTCCCTGCGACCAAGGTTGCGTTCCGGCGCAGCCTTCCCGTTCGCACCAGCTACACAACCTGTCCGGCTTGCTGATGTTCCTTTCGCTGACCCTTGCTAGCGCGCTGTGGGCCTGGTTGGGCAATCGCATTGCCGGCTCCAGGGCACTGGGGCTGTTTTCCCTGGCCTGCGTGGTATTGGCGATCGTGACCATCGCGCTCATGGGCAAGGCAGCGCAAAGCGGCCAGTGGTTCGGCCTGTACCAGCGACTGAACTACGGCGTATCAGTAATCTGGGTCGCCAGCCTGGCCTGGACCAGCCTACGCCCCTCCCGCGCCAGCCCGTTGCGGATGGCAACAACCTGACGGCAATTTGCTGGCCCCCGGTAGCAGCTTGTGAAGGCAAACTTCGTTTTCCTTCAGATGCTTAGGACAGCAACATGCGAGTACTTCTAGCAACGATGGCCGGCTGCCTGCTGGCCACGCTCGCTTTCGGCGCCCAGGCACGGGCGCTGAGCCAGAACGATCGCCACACTTGCGGCTGGGGCGCGCAGATAGCCGCCGAGGCGCAGCAGGCCAAGCTTTCCGGGGTAACCCTGTATGCCACGCGCAAGAAGCTGCAGGCGCGCAAATTCCCCAAACCGTGGATGCGCATGACCGCCTTCGGCATTACCGAACAAACCTACAACAGCCGCTCGCGGCTCAAGCCTGCAGCGATCAAGCAGACCTATTACGAGCAGTGCGTGCAGCATGCCGTAGCAAGGCGATAACGATTGCCCGCGTACCCTGTGGGAGCGGCTTTAGCCGCGAAGAAGCCAACGCGGTGCATGGCACCGGCTACGCCGGTGTTCGCGGCTAAAGCCGCTCCCACAGGGTCTCTGCTAATTCAATTAGTTATGTGCAATTCTATAGCCGCCATGGTGCGCCGGCCTCGAAGCGTGCTTCCAGCCACGCCTTGAAAGCCACCAGGGCGGCAGTGTTGAGGCGCGCGGTCGGCCGTACCAGGTAAATGCCTGCCGCCACATCCAGCTGCCATTGCGGCAGCACCCGCACCAAGCGCCCGGCGGCGAGGTCCTCGCCCATCAGCCAGTCCCCTCCCGCCAGGATGCCAACGCCACGCCGCGCCGCCTCCAGCAGGGCTTCGTTGTCATTGCTGCGCAGGCTGCCGGCAACCTTGACACTCACCTGCTGCCCACCACTCATCAGTCGCCATTCAGGAAAGCTTCGCAAGCCACTGAAACTCAAGCAATTGTGCCCAGCAAGATCCTCTGGTTGCCGAGGTGCGCCATGCC
This sequence comes from Pseudomonas sp. B5(2017), assembly GCF_002112825.1. Taxonomy (NCBI): domain Bacteria; kingdom Pseudomonadati; phylum Pseudomonadota; class Gammaproteobacteria; order Pseudomonadales; family Pseudomonadaceae; genus Pseudomonas; species Pseudomonas sp. B5(2017). Next base: position 49,630 of record NZ_NEIR01000022.1, on the reverse strand, counting down.
GGGCCAGGTACTCGGGCGACGCACACAGGATGCGCAGGTGATCACAAAGCTTCCTGGCCACCAGGCGGTTGTCAGCCAGCTCGCCAATGCGGATGGCGGCGTCGAAACCCTCGCCGATCAGGTCGACGAAACGATCGGCATACTCGGCCTCCACCATCACCTGCGGGTAGGCCAGCACGAAATCGGCCAGCATCCCACTCAACCAGCGCCGGCCCATGGCTGCCGGCAATGCCAGTCGCAGGCGCCCACGTACCGTCGCCGCCCCCTCGGCCGCTTCCTGTTCGGCCTCGGCGATCAGCCGGTTGGCCTCGCGCACCTTGGCCACCAACCGCTCGCCTTCATCGGTAAAGCGCAGTTGCCGCGTGCTGCGCTCCACCAGGCGAATGCCCAGGCGCACCTCCAGTGCACTCAGGCGCTTCGACAGCACCGTGGGGTGGCGCTCCAACTGCCGCCCGGCAGCGGCAAACGAGCCCTGCTCGTGCAGCGCCAGCAAGGTGGCAAGTTCATCGGCGCGGCGGCTGTCGAAGGCATCCATGGCAAGGCTCGGCACAAGGCAGTAGGGGTGGAATTCGGGTATCAGGCAGTAAGGACCAGCGCGCCCTCCGACTGCCCTTGCTCCAGGTCCCCGTGGGCCCTGGCCGCGTCGGCCAGCGGGTAGGCACGCCAGACCCGAGGCTGGATGATACCCTCGGCGACCGCCGCCAGCACATCGGCGGCGCGCTGCTGGTACTCGTCGACCGTGCGGGTGTGCGCTGCCAGCGAGGGCCGGGTCAGGTACAGCGAGCCCTTGGCGTTGAGCGTGGCAACCTCGATGGCCGCCGGCGCGCCAGAGGTGCCGCCGAACGACACCAGCAAGCCACGCACCCGCAGGCTGTCCAGCGAGGCTTGCAGCGACACCTTGCCGACACAGTCATAGGCCACGTCCACGCCCTGGCCCTGGGTCAGCTCGCGGACCTGGCCGGCCAAGGTTGCCGCGTCGAACACCAGCACATGGTGGCAACCCGCTGCCTGCGCCCTTGCCACACTCTGCGGGCGTGATACCACGCCGATCACCGTCGCCCCAAGGTGCCGCGCCCAGGGCGCCATCAGCTGGCCCAAGGCACCGGCGGCACCGTACAACAACACTTGGCTACCCGGGCCCACGGCATAAGTGGTCTTCAGCAAGTACTGCGCCGTGATGCCCTTGAACAGCACGGCGGCAGCGGCCTGGTCATCCAGCTGCGGCGGCAGCTTGACCAGGCGCTCGGCCGGGTACAGGCGGCCGCTGGCGTAACCGCCAACCGGGCCCATGGCATAGGCGACCCGGTCGCCCACCTGCACGTCATGTACCCCTTCGCCGATGGCAGCGACCCGCCCAGCCCCTTCCAGCCCCAGCCCGGAAGGCAAGTCCAGTGGGGCACCGCCCTTGCGCTGCAACAGGTCGAGCGGGTTGACACCCATGGCCGTCTGTTCCAGCCAGACCTGGCCGGGCCCTGGGGCTTGTGCTTGCAAGTGTTCAAGCTGCATGACATCGGCGGTGCCGGTGCTGTTGAGAACGATGCGGGTAGCCATGATCGAATCCTGTTGGATGGGTGTTCGAGTCAGGCTAATCAGGCGAGGAAAGTTGAACAATAAGGCGGGATGCAGATGATTTCTGCACCCCTTGCAGCAATTCGCTCAGTGCCTCAGCACCCGGTGAGTGCTACAGGCCGACGCTCGCCGGCAAAGTGTCGCGATGGGCCGCAACGCGGCCCCGACAATGTCAGCCATGATGCCGAAATCCTGGGGCCTCGACAGCCCTGGGCATTTGTTAAGCTGATCAAAACTGCCAGACACAACCAAGACCATTCGCACCATGGATGAACTACGCAAGATCGACCTCAACCTGCTGCTCGCCCTGCACGCCCTGCTGAGCGAAAAGCACGTGACCCGCGCCGCCCTGCGCCTGCACCGCAGCCAACCGGCGGTAAGCCACGCCCTGGCGCAGTTGCGCAAGCACTTCGACGACCCCTTGCTGGTGCGCCAGAACGGCCGCATGGCCTTGACCGCCCGCGCCCAATCGCTGGCCAAACCGCTGCACGACGCCTTGGGCAACCTCAACGGCCTGCTTGCCGCCCCACAGTTCGAACCGGCCAAGGCCCAGCGTCGCTTCAGGCTCTCGCTGTCCGACTATTCCTCGCGGATCATCCTGCCACCCCTGCTGCGCCACCTGCGCCATGTCGCGCCCGGGGTGGACCTGGCCATCAGCCAGGCCAGCCGCGAAACCATGCTGGCCCAGTTGCTCGATGGTGAACTGGACCTGGCCCTGGGCATCTTCCCGGACCTGCCCCAGGCCATCACCGCGCAGCCGCTGTTCACCGACAGCTTCATCAGCGTTGCCGACCGCCAAGTGCTGCCGGCCAGCGGCGGCCTGGCCCTGGCCGACTGGCTGGCCCGCCCGCATGTGCTGATGGCCATGCACCCGGATGCCTTCGATGAAATCGAACGCGCCCTGGCCGCGCAAGGCCTGCGCCGGCGGATTGCCCTGGCCTTGCCGCACTGGAGTGCGGCAGTCGAAGTGCTGGCCGGCACCGACCTGATCCTGACCGTGGCCAGCCGCGCGGTGGGCTCGCTGCACCAGCACAGGACATTGCGCCAGTTCGAGCCGCCACTGGCGATTCCTTCGTTCGATTACCAGCAAGCCTGGCATAGCCGCAAGGACAACGACCCCGGGCATCGCTGGCTGCGGGAAACCGTGTGGGCGTGCAGCCAGCCGGGGCGCTGATCAGCCTTCCGGCTGTTTCACCACGGCAGTGGCACTGGCCGGCGTGCCTGCTGCCCAGGTGCCCTGCACCAGCAGCACGCCGCAGAGGATCAGCACCACACCCGCCAACCTGGCCAGGTTGAGCGGCTTGCCCCCCAACCCCATCACCCCGAAGTGGTCTGCGACCACCGCCGTGATGATCTGCCCCGCCACCACCAGCACCAGGAAACCCGCTGCGCCCAGCCTGGGGGTGAGCGCCGCGGCACCGGCCACGTACAACGCCCCGAGCACACCGCCAACCCACAGCCACCAGGGCCCCTGCAAGGCCTTGCCCATGTCCGGCGCCGGCACCCTGAGGATCAGCAACGCGGCGATCACTACCAGCGAACTTACCGTCAATGACGTGAACGCACCCCACAACCAGTGCCCCAGCGCCCGGCCGACGGCGGCATTACCCGCAGCCTGGAACGGCAGCACGGCACCAGCAAGCAACGCCAGGGCAAAGGGAAGCACCAGAAGGCACAAGGTCTTGCTGAACATGGCAGTCCTCATTTCGTGACAGATGTTCAGGCGATGATCGGAAAATTCCCTTTATCCATGGAAATCGAAAGTGTGCACGCATGCTATTCGCCACATGGATACCAGCCAATTGGGCTAGGATGCTGCGCAGCCTCGGCGCCCGCAGCCTGAGCCGGCGGGTTCACGGCTGAGGCCAGACCAAACCGTATGTGATGGAGCACATTCGATGACAGATGAACGTACAACCCTGATCGACCATGGGCAGTTGCCCACCCGCAACCTGGCCGAATGCCTGGCGGTGGATCAAAGGACCTTGGTCAGTGCACTGACAGGCCAGTTGCCCGACACGCTGATCGAACAGCTGGCTACCTGCGCCGAAGAAACATGCTCGCAGGGCCTGTCAAAAAAAATCACGGGGATCGGCCTTGCCCTTGGGCAGTGGCTGGAACCCGTACCTGCACCCCAGCGCCAGCAGGTGTTGGAGCAGTGCAGCGCACACAGCTCCGATACGGTGCGCAGCTGGGCGGCCTTCGCCCAGGCGCACCTGTCGCGCACGCTCGATCTCGAAGCCGCATTGCTGGCCCAGCTGCGTTTTGCTCGCGATGAACATTTTGGTGTGCGCGAATGGGCCTGGATAGCCCTGCGCCCGCGCCTGGCTCAAGCGCTGGATGATGCCCTGGCCCTGCTTGCCCGGCATGCCGGCGACAGCAACCCACTGGTACGACGCTTCTGTATCGAGGTGCTGCGCCCACGTGGCGTCTGGTGCGAGCACATCGCCGCACTCAAGCAAGCGCCCGAAGTGGCCGAGCCACTGTTGGTGCCGCGCCTGGCCGAAGCAGACAAGTATGCCCAGGACTCGGTTGCCAATTGGCTCAACGATGCCAGCAAGACTCGGCCCGATTGGGTGATGCAGCTGTTCGAACGACATCCGCCGTCATGCAAGGCATCACGGCGGATCCATGCGCGGGCAACCCGTAGCCTGCCCCAATGAATGGTCAGCGCGAGGTTTCGACGCGCAGCACTTCGGTGTAGATCGCGTCGACCGTCTGGCCGACCTTGAGGTTCTTCATGCGTGCCTGCAGATCAGGGTTCTCGACCTTGACCACCTGCAGCTTGCCCTCCGGCGGCAACAGGCTCACCTCATGCTTCTTGAGGTCGATCTTCTTGATCTGCGAGGTCACCTTGACCTGGCGGAACGCCTCGCCGCCCGGGTTGGGGTTGTCCGCCGTGGCGCGAATGGTACCGGACTCTTCAGTCGCCTTCGGTGCACCGCCCACTTCGGGATTGAGCACATAGGCCACAGCACGGGTCACGTAGATGTCGACCTGGTCACCCACCTTGAGGTTGGGCAGCGCCTTGGCCTTTTCCGTGAGCTGGAAGGTCACATCCTTCTTGTCGTCGGGGCCTTTCACCGTGACCTGGCGGCTGGCCAGGTCGATGGCCGTGACCTGCGTGGTGACGTGGCTTTCCAGCGCCTCGCTACCAATGGGAATACCGGCAGCCTGCACCGTGAAGCTGGCGGCGGACGCCAGGGTGGCAAGGGCAACAGCACGAGCGAGAGAGCGAATTGGATTCATAGGCCTGCTTCCATGTGATCAAGACCGGATGGGGGCGTGAAATGCTCACGCGCCAACAAGCATAGCCCTTGCCTGGCACATTGCCGGCCCTCCCCCTTGCGACGCGTTTTGTCGTTTTTTCGCCACCTGCGCCATTGCAATAGCAAATGCGAACTCTTTACACTTGCTTTACATTTACAAATCATTACTATTCGTGACCTCCAAATACAACAAAGAGTCACCTGTAATGGCAAAAAAGTCTGTTGCCCCAGCATCCATTTCCATGCTGGGCCTGCTGGTTGTGCCTGCGGTTCACGCGGCTGTCCAACCTGAATCGCAGGGCTCCCTCGCCTTACCCGCCACTGCCGTCACCAGCGCCTACGAGCAGCAAAGCTACAAGGCCAGCGAAAGCCGCAGCGCCATGAAGATCGACGCCCCGCTGCGCGACATCCCGCAAACCGTCAACGTCGTGCCCGAAAGCGTGATCAAGGACCAGGGTGCACAGTCCATGGAAGACGTGCTGAAGAACGTGCCCGGCGTCGGCCTGTCCAACGGCGACGGCCAGCGTGACCAGGTGACCATTCGCGGCTTCAGCGCCATTGGCGACATGTACATCGACGGCGTGCGCGACGACGCCCTGTACTTCCGTGACCTGTCCAACATCGAGCGGGTCGAGGTGATCAAGGGCCCTGCCGCCGTGCTGTATGGCCGTGGCTCTTCGGGCGGCCTGATCAACAGCATCAGCAAGAAGCCGAGCTTCACGCCCAAGCGCGAAGTCGGCATGAGCTTCGACAGCGAAGGCAAGCGCCGCACCCAGTTCGACACCGGCTGGGCCGACCCGCGAAGCAACCAGGCCTACCGCGTGACCGGCGCCTTCGAAGACAGCGACACCTTCCGCGACGATGGCTACATCGACCGCAAGGCCATCGCGCCGTCGGCCTACTTCCGCCTCTCCGACGACCTGGAACTGAACCTGGGCGCCACCTACCTGTACGACAAGCGCCTGATCGACTTCGGCATCCCGGCGCTGGGCAACCGCCCGGTAGATGTGGACCGCGACAAACGCTTCGGCTCCGGCGATGCCGACCAGGACTACGCCCGCAGCGAAGTGTTCTCGCTGACTGCCAGCCTGGACTACCGCATCAACGACGACTTCACCCTGACCAACACCAGCCGGTACTACCGCTACGACCTGGACCGCAACAACACCTTGGCCGACAGCAGCCCGACGCGCTTCGTCACCGCGCCTGACGGCGAACTGCTGGTCAAGCTCAACCGTGGCAACGTCGCCCGCGACGAGTACGGCATGTTCAACCAGACCGAACTCAAGCAGCAGGCGCAGCTTGCCGGCATGCAGCACAACCTGCTGTATGGCGTGGAAGTGGGCTTCCAGGACAAGCACCAGCGGGTGTTGAGCCAGAACAACGTGGCCCAGGTGCCGGTGTATCGCGACGCCCTGGTGCCGGTGCCGGAGCACGCCGCCAACCTGTCGTCCAAGGGCACCAACTTCCAGCAGACCACCGGCCTGTACGTGCAGGACATGATCGAGCTGAACGAGCACTGGAAGGCCCTGGTCGGCGTGCGTTATGACATCTTTGGCCAGGAGTACGACGACGACCGCGCGCAGAACGTAGACCTCGACCGTACCGACAAGACCTGGAGCCCACGTGCCGGCCTGGTCTACCAGCCGGATAACATCCAGTCCTACTATGTGTCGGTCAGCCGCAGCTACCAGCCTTCGGGCGAAGTGTTCGCGGTCAGCCCGACCAACCAGCACCTGGAGCCGGAAGAAACCACCAACTACGAAATCGGCGCCAAGTGGGACCTGCTCGACAGCCGCCTGTCGCTGACCGCAGCGGTATTCCGCCTCGAGCGCACCAACATGAAGACCGCCGACCCGGCCAACCCCAACCTGACCGTGCTGGCCGGCGAGCAGCGTACCGACGGCTTCGAAGCCACCGTCAGCGGGCAACTCACGGACAAGTGGCAGATCTACGCCGGCTACGCCTACCTGGATGCCGAGATCACCAAGTCCAACAGCAAGACCAACGGCGTTGCCAACGAAGGCCAGACCCCTACCCTGACGCCGCGCAACAGCGCCAACGTCTGGCTGGTGCGCACCCTGACCCCGGAATGGCGCGTGGCCGCCGGCGCCAACTACGTCGACGAGCGCTACACCGCACTCGACAACGTGGTGGTGATGCCGGGCTACACCACCTTCGACGCCGCGCTGCTGTACAGCGTGCCGCAGTGGGACGCAGCACTGCGCCTGAAGAACGTGTTCGACCGTGACTACTATGCCTCCGCGCACGGTTCGGTGGACCTGATCACCCCGGGTGCACCGCGTACGCTGGAAGCCAGCTTCAACTACCGCTTCTGATCGTTGCCCCAGGCGCAAGGCCTTGCCATGGTGCAAGGCCTTGCGCTGCATCTGGTGCAACGCAAGCGTTCACCGCTTCGCTTGAATGCAATATCCTGTGCAGAGTATGGCACCGGCCTTGCCGGTGTTCGCGGCGGGGAGTCCTGCGCCTCGGTAAGGAGAGCATATGAGCAGTAAACCGATTCGCCCCTACACGTCCTGGGCGCTGACCACCCTGCTCGCCTTCAGCCTGGCACTCACCGCCGGCTGCTCCAGCAAAGCCAGCAAGGCCAGGTACGCGACGCCCGCAACGGGCTCCAACTGCTTCGCCAAAGCTGTGCCCACCACCGGCGAAGGCGGCCTCGCGTGGGGCAATACGCTGAGCATTGCCCGGCAGAAATCGCTGAACAACTGCGTGCGTTATGCAAGCCGGTCAGGGGGCACACCGAAGACTTGCCAGGTGGTGATGGCCAAGTGCAAGAACTGAGCGCTTGGCCCGTGGGCTCAACCTCGAATGATCACCACTTCAAGGTACTCACTCGGCACCACCAACGACGACGCGCCGCCCACATTGCTTTCATTCAGCAATTGCGCCAGATCCCGCTCCAGCGCCCCGGCAGCTTCCGGCTCCAGCGAGGCAAACGCTTTGTGCACCGGCCCGTACCAGGTGCGGAACACCTCGATGAAATGCGCCGCCGAGCGATAGCGGAAGTTGAAGTGCTGGCGGCTGACCTTCAATTCGCCCAGCGCCCCCTCGAACATCACGCGCAACTGTTCTTCATCACCCCAGCGTGAAGGCGGCAGAGCCCCGGCTGGTGGCGGTACATGCCGCCCGAGGGTCTTGAACATCTGCCCGACGAACCCTTGCGGGGTCCAGTTGGCCAGGCCGATCCGGCCACCGGGCCGGCACACCCGGCCCAGTTCACGCGCCGCCTGGGCCTGGTCGGGCGCGAACATCACGCCGAAGGTGGACAGCACCGCATCGAATGTTCCATCGGCAAACGGCAGCGCTTCGGCATCGGCAGTCTGGAACACCACATTGAGGTGCTCGGCCCGCGCACGTTCTTCACCGCGCTTGAGCAGCTCGGGCACATAGTCGGTGGAGGTGACACGGCAGCCGCGCCGGGCAGCAGCCAGGGTGGCATTGCCGTTGCCGGCGGCGACATCCAGCACCTGCTCGTCCCAGCGCAGGTCACAGGCTTCGGCCAGGCGCTCGCCAACCAGTTGCAGGGTGGTGCCGATTACCGCGTAGTCGCCACTGGCCCACGCGGCTTGGTGGCGGGCTTTGAGGGCATTGGTATCCAAAGGGGTGCTCATGGTCTGCGCCTTCTTGTTGTGCGCGGCCGAGGTCCTTCTGGCGGTCAACGCGCCATGGATCGAGGGGATGGGAGCAAAACGCTACGCGCCTGGCAGGCGAAGCGGCAAGACAGATTGGGGATAGCGGTTATTTGAAACCGATATATGAAGGCGATCGACGTCGTTGTAGGAGCGGCCTTGTGTCGCGATGGGCCGCAAAGCGGCCCCGGCAATATCAGCTTCAATGCCAAAACGGGGGCCGCTTTGCGGCCCATCGCGACACAAGGCCGCTCCTACAGGAGTAACGCGTGGTCAGGCCAGTTTGGCCCGGGCCGCGTGCAGCTTCTTGTAGCTTTCGATCAGGCGCAGGTGGCGATCGAGGCCTTCGAGCTTCATGCTGGTCGGGGTCAGGCCATGGAAGCGCACGCTGCCGTCCACCGAACCCAGCACCGCGTCCATGCGCGGGTTACCGAACATGCGGCGGAAGTTGGCTTCGTAGTCGTCCATTTCCAGTTCGTCGTCCAGCAGCACTTCCAGCACCACATTCAGCGCCTGGTAGAACAGGCCACGCTCGACGGTGTTGTCGTTGAACTGCAGGAACGCCTCGACCAGTTCCTTGGCGTCCTCGAAGCGCTGTACCGCCAGGCAGATCAGCAGCTTCAACTCGAGAATCGTCAGCTGGCCCCACACCGTGTTCTCGTCGAACTCCACGCCGATCAGCGTGGTGATGGTGGTGTAGTCATCCACATCGCAGTTGTCCAGGCGCTTGAGCAGCAGCTTGAGGGAACGGTTGTCCAGGCTGTGCAGGTTGAGGATGTCGGCGCGGAACGACAAGGCGCGGTTGGTGTTGTCCCAGATCAGGTCCTCGACCGGGTAGATCTCCGAGTAACCCGGCACCAGGATGCGGCAGGCGGTGGCGCCAAGGTTGTCGTACACCGCCATGTACACTTCCTTGCCCAGGTCCTCGAGGATGCCGAACAGGGTCGCGGCTTCCTGCACGTTGGAGTCCTCGCCGTGGCCGGAGAAGTCCCACTCGACGAACTCGAAGTCGGCCTTGGCACTGAAGAAGCGCCACGACACCACGCCACTGGAGTCGATGAAGTGCTCGACGAAGTTGTTCGGCTCGGTCAGCGCATGGCTTTCGAAGGTCGGTTGCGGCAGGTCGTTCAAGCCTTCGAAGCTGCGGCCCTGCAGCAGTTCGGTGAGGCTGCGCTCCAGCGCCACTTCCAGGCTCGGGTGGGCGCCGAACGAAGCGAACACGCCGCCGGTGCGCGGGTTCATCAAGGTCACGCACATCACCGGGAACTCGCCACCCAGCGACGCATCCTTGACCAGCACCGGGAAGCCCTGCTCTTCCAGGCCCTGGATACCGGCAACGATGGCCGGGTACTTGGCCAGCACTTCCTGCGGCACATCCGGCAGGCACAGCTCGCCTTCGAGGATTTCACGCTTCACGGCACGCTCGAAGATTTCCGACAGGCACTGCACCTGCGCCTCGGCCAGGGTGTTGCCGGCGCTCATGCCGTTGCTGAGGAACAGGTTCTCGATCAGGTTGGACGGGAAGTACACCACCTGCTGGTCGGACTGGCGCACGAACGGCAACGAGCAGATGCCGCGCGCGGTGTTGCCCGAGTTGGTGTCGTACAGGTGCGAGCCACGCAGCTCGCCGTCCGGGTTGTAGATTGCCAGGCAGTGCTCATCGAGGATCTCGGCCGGCAGCGCATCACGCGGGCCGGGTTTGAACCACTGCTCGTTCGGGTAGTGCACGAACGGCGCGTTGGCCAGCTCCTCGCCCCAGAACTGGTCGTTATAGAAGAAGTTGCAGTTCAGCCGCTCGATGAACTCGCCCAGCGCCGAGGCCAGCGCGGCCTCCTTGGTCGCGCCCTTGCCGTTGGTGAAGCACATCGGCGACTGGGCGTCGCGCACATGCAGCGACCACACGTTGGGCACGATGTTGCGCCACGAGGCGATCTCGATCTTCATCCCCAGCCCGGCGAGGATGCCCGACATGTTGGCGATGGTCTGCTCCAGCGGCAGGTCCTTGCCGGGGATGTAGGTGCTGGTGTCCGCCACCGGCATCAGCAGGCCCTGGGCATCGGCATCGAGGTTGTCGACCACTTCGATCACGAACTCGGGGCCGGTCTGCACCACCTTCTTCACCGTGCAGCGGTCGATGGAGCGCAGGATGCCTTGGCGGTCCTTCTCGGAAATGTCCTCGGGCAGCTCGACCTGGATCTTGAAGACCTGGTTGTAGCGGTTTTCCGGGTCGACGATGTTGTTCTGCGACAGGCGAATGTTTTCGGTAGGGATGTCGCGGGTCTGGCAGTACAGCTTGACGAAGTAAGCCGCGCACAAGGCCGAAGACGCCAGGAAATAGTCGAACGGCCCCGGGGCCGAGCCATCACCCTTGTAGCGGATCGGTTGGTCGGCGATCACCGTGAAGTCGTCGAACTTGGCTTCGAGACGGAGATTGTCGAGAAAATTAACCTTGATTTCCATGCGGGATTACCGTGATTTAAGCGTGCAAAACGAAATTGGCCGGCATTATCCGGGTTTTCGCTGCGGAAGTCCCCCTCACCTCCAAATGCGCTTTCTTGTAGGAGCGGCCTTGTGTCGCGATGGGCCGCAAAGCGGCCCCTTACAATACTGCATGCTGCCAAGATCCCGGGGCCGCTGCGCGCCCCATCGCGACACAAGGCCGCTCCTACAGGCGATAGCGCACATCGCCGCTTGCGCATTTCACCGAATTGCTTGCCTGATCCTCTGAACCTGCCCCCGCCAGCAGACCAGCGGTCACCCCGCTGTGCTAGCGTTTCTGCACTGGGGAGCACCGTATTCCCCAATCAGAAGAAACCAAGCGACAGCAACCGTTGACGGGCAGGTGAACCATGGAACTACGCATCAACCAGAAGACCTACCAGGTCGAGGCAGACGCCGACACGCCCCTGCTGTGGGTGATCCGCGATGACCTGGGGCTGACCGGCACCAAGTATGGCTGCGGCCTGGCCCAGTGCGGCGCCTGTTCGGTGCTGGTGGACGGCAACGTAGTGCGCGCCTGCGTCACCCCGGTGGCCGGAGTGGTCGGGCGCGAGGTGACCACCATCGAGGCGATCGAGGCCGATGCCGTGGGCAAACGGGTGGTCGCGGCCTGGGTCGAGCACCAGGTGGCCCAGTGCGGCTACTGCCAGTCCGGCCAGGTAATGGCGGCCACGGCGCTGCTCAAGCACACGCCCAAGCCCAGTGACGCGCAGATCGAGGCAGCCATGGTCAACCTGTGCCGCTGCGGCACCTACAACGCCATCCATGCCGCCGTGCATGGGCTGGCCCAAGGGGAGAAGGCCTGATGAACACACCAGTCGATACCCCCGCCGAACTGCTCAGGCTGCAACTGGGCGAAACGGTCAACCTGTCGCGTCGGCGCTTTCTTGCCGGCACGGCTGTCGGTGCCCTGGTGCTGGGTTTCGGCCTGCCCATGGGGTCGGCCCGCGTGCAGGCAGCCGCCGCAGCGACCCCGGAGCGCGGCACCCAGGTGCCGGCGTTTCTGGAGATCCGCCCTGACGGCAAAGTGCGCCTGCTCAGCCCGTTCATGGAAGGTGGCCAAGGCCCCTTCACTGCCATGGCGCAGATCGTTGGTGAAGAGATGGACGTCGACCCGGCCAATTTCGTGGTCGACAGCGCGCCGCCCGGCGAAGCTTATGTAGTGATGGAAAATGGCATGCGCATCACCGGCGGCAGCATGTCGGTGCGCATGAGCTACCCGACCATGCGCCGCCTGGGCGCCCTCGCCCGGGCCATGCTGCTGCAGGCGGGCGCCGAGCAGCTGGGCGTGCCGGTCGAAGAACTCTCCACCACGCCGGGCCACGTGGTACATACCACGACTGGCCGCTCCATCCCCTACGGTGAACTGGCCGGGCGGGCCATGGACCTGCCGGTGCCGGACCCGGCCAGCGTCAAGCTGCGCGACCCCAGCCAGTTTCGCTGGATCGGCAAGCCGGTACGTCGCCTGGATGCCTACGACAAGTCCACCGGCAAGGCTGTGTACAGCATCGATATCAAGGTTGACGGCATGCTCCACGCTGCCGTGCAGCACGCGCCGCGCCTGGGCATGACCGTCGGCAGCCTGCGCAACGAAGACCAGGTAAAGGCCATGAAGGGCGTGCATTCGGTGCATCAGCTGCCGGGTGCCGTGGCGGTGGTTGCCGAACGCTGGTGGCACGCCAAGCGCGCGGTCGAAGCCATTCAGGTGGACTGGAAGGAGCCCGCGGCCGATAGCCCGGTACGGCCAATGCCGGCCGACTTCTCCAGCGATGGCTGGCGCGAGCACCTGGCCACGGTCACGGGCCCGGCGCGCGACGACGAAAACCAGGGCGATGTGGCCGGCATGCTGGCCAGTGCCAAGACCCGGGTCGAGGCAACCTACCACAACCAGTACCTCAACCACGCCCAGCTGGAGCCGCCGTCGGCACTGGCGCGCTTCAACCCGGACGGCACCCTGGAAGTGTGGCTGCCCAATCAGGCACCGGACATGTTCCGTGACGACATTGCCAAGCGCACCGGCCTGGCCCCGGCGCAGATCACCCTGCATTCGCCGTTGCTGGGTGGTTTCTTTGGCCGCCACTTCCTGTACGACTCGGCCAACCCCTACCCACAGGCCATTGCCCTGGCCAAGGCGGTCGGCCGGCCGGTGAAACTTATCTGGAGCCGCGAAGAGGAATTCCTCCGCGATGTGCTGCGCCCGGTCGCCGTGGTGAAGTTCCGCGCCGGGCTGGATGCCGACGGCCTGCCGGTGGCCCTCGAAGCCGTGAGCGCCACCGAAGGCCCGACCGAAGCCATCGCTGGCAAGCAAGGCGAAAAACTCGACCCGACCGCGCTCGAAGGGCTGTCGGGCAAGTCCTACGCCATCGCCAACAAGCGCATCGCGCAGATCTACGTGAAAGGCCCGGCGATGCTCGGCTACTGGCGCTCGGTGGGCAACTCGCTGAACGACTTCTTCTATGAATCGTTCCTCGACGAACTGGCCGACAAAGGCGGCAAGGACCCGTTCGAACTGCGCCTGCACCTGCTGCGGGACAACCAGCGCCTGACCAACCTGTTGCAGGCCGTCGCCGAACTGTCCGGCGGCTGGAAACGTGGGCCGTTCACCGCCGAGGATGGCAGCAAACGAGCGCGTGGCGTGGCCATGGCCTCGCCGTTCGGCTCGGAGGCAGCGGTCATTGCCGAGGTGTCGATCGAGAATGGCCAGGTCAAGGTGCACGACATCTGGCAGGCCATCGACCCGGGCAGCATCGTCAACCCGGCGATCATCGAGCATCAGGTCAACGGCGCCGTCGCCCTGGGCCTGTCGCAGACACTGCTGGAAGAAGCGGTGTACGTGGATGGCAAGCCGCGCGCGCGCAACTACGACCTGTACCCGATCCTGCCGCCGTCGCGCATGGCCAGGGTACATGTGCGCATTGTCGAAAGCGGGGCGAAGATGGGCGGCATCGGCGAGCCACCGTTGCCCGCAGTGGCACCGGCGGTGGCCAACGCAGTCGCACAGCTGACCGGCCAGCGCGTGCGCAGCCTGCCATTGAGCCGCCATACCTTCAGCTGAGCAGACAAGGACGCCCCATGACCCACCGTTTCGCAAGAACCGCTGGCTGGCTGGCGCTGCCGTGCCTGGTCGCGGCAGGCCTGCTGGCCTGGTACGTCACCCGCGAGCCCGCCTCGCCATTTGCCGATGCGCAGGCCACCACTGCCGACCCGGCGCTGGTCAGCCGTGGCGAGTACGTGGCCCGCCTCAGCGACTGCGTGGCCTGCCACAGCCTGCCGGACGGCAAACCGTTCGCCGGCGGGCTGGAAATGGCCACCCCGCTGGGGGCGATCCACGCCACCAACATCACCCCCGACCGCGACACCGGCATCGGTGGCTACAGCCTGGCCGACTTCGACCGTGCCGTGCGCCAGGGCGTCGCGCCCGGTGGCCGGCGGCTGTACCCGGCCATGCCCTACCCGTCCTACGCCAAGCTCAGCGATGACGATGTAAAGGCGCTGTACGCCTTCTTCATGCACGGCGTGCAACCCGTGCAACAGGCCAACCTTGCCAGCGACATTCCCTGGCCGCTGAACTGGCGTTGGCCCATTGCCATGTGGAACGGCCTGTTCGCCGCCACCACGCCATATGCCGACCAAGCCGGGCAGGATGCCCAGTGGAACCGCGGCGCCTACATCGTCCAGGGCCCTGGCCACTGTGGCAGCTGCCATACGCCGCGCGGCCTGGCCTTCAACGAAAAGGCCCTGGATGACAGCGGCAAGCCGTTCCTCGCTGGTGCCCTACTCGATGGCTGGTATGCACCGAGCCTGCGTGCCGACCCCAACACCGGTCTGGGGCGCTGGAGCGAGGCCGAGATCGCGCAGTTCCTCAAGACCGGACGCAACCGGCATGCGGTGGTATTCGGCTCGATGACCGAGGCATTCAACAACTCCACGCAGTTCATGAGTGACGACGACCTGGCCGCCATCGCCCACTACCTGAAGTCGCTGCCCGGCGACCCGCAACGCGACGGTGAGCCGTGGCAGTACCAGGCCGAAACGACGGCGGCGCGGCTCGACAGCCCTGGGGCGCATACCTATGTAACCCGCTGTGCGTCGTGCCATGGCCTGGACGGCAAGGGCCAGGCCGAGTGGATGCCACCTTTGGCCGGCGCTACCTCGGCACTGGCCAAGGAAGACGCCTCGGCGATCAATATCACCCTCAATGGTTCGCAGCGGGTGGTGACGGCCGGGTTGCCCGATGCCTATCGCATGCCGGCCTTCCGTGAGCAGTTGAGTGACCAGGAAATTGCTGATGTGCTGGGTTTCGTGCGCAGTGCCTGGGGGAACAATGGTGGGGCGGTGAATGCGCAGGCGGTGGGCAAGTTGCGTGGGCATACCGACCCGGCCAGCAGTAGCCCGATCATTTTGCATATGCGATGAATTTGGTGGCTGTACCGGCCTCTTCGCGGGTGAACCCGCTCCCACAGGATTTGCACCACCCCTAAGACCTGTGCAGTACCTGTGGGAGCGGGTTCACCCGCGAAGAGGCCGGTACAGCCACCCTTGAACACCAGGCTTTACCGGAGTACCCATGGAAAGCATCGACCTGCTGGTCCTGCGCACCACCCGAGACTGGCTCGCCGCCGGCCACCGCACCCTGCTCGCCACGGTCGCCCGCACTTGGGGCTCCTCCCCCCGCCCGGTGGGCTCGATGATGGCCCTGCGCAGCGACGGCCGTGTAGTTGGCAGTGTCTCTGGCGGCTGCATCGAGGACGACCTCATTCACCGCTACACCAGTGCCTACGGCGGCCCCGGCATGCCCGGCGGCCTGCCCCAGGTGGTGCGCTATGGCGTCAGCGCCGACGAGGCCCACCGCTTCGGCCTGCCCTGTGGCGGCACCCTCGAACTGGTGCTGGAATTCGCCCCGTCGCTGCCACACGTGGAGCAACTGCTCGCCGGCCTCGACGGCGGCAATCTGGTACGCCGTGGGCTTGACCTGCGCAGCGGCGAGGCCAGCCTCACCGCCACCACCACGCCCGAACTGTTCAGCTTCGATGGCCAGCACATGCTCAGCACCCTCGGCCCCGGCTACCGCCTGCTGCTGATCGGTGCCGGCGCGCTGGCCGAATACCTGGCGACCATGGCCCTGTTCAATGGCTTCAGCGTTTCACTGTGCGACCCGCGCCCCGAGTACACGGCAGGTTGGAACGTTGCCGGCGTCAACCACCTGGCCGGCATGCCGGACGACGTGGTCCGCGCCTTCGCCCCAGACCTGCGCAGCGCCATCGTCGCCGTCAGCCACGACCCCAAGCTGGACGACCTGGCCCTGCTCGAAGCCCTGCACAGCCCAGCGTTCTATATCGGTGCCATCGGCTCACGGCGCAACAGCCAGCTGCGCCGCGAGCGGCTGATCGAACACTTTGGCGAAAGCGAAGCGTCGTTGCAGCGCCTGCACGGCCCTATCGGCATTTATATCGGTAGCAAGACCCCGGCCGAGATTGCCGTCAGTGTCATGGCCGAGATCCTCGCGGCGAAGAACGATGTCACCCTGCCCGGCGCAGTCAGCGTGACCCGGGCCAAGGAAGCCGAGCAACTGGCCCGGTCCCTGTAGGAGCGCATACCAGGCTGCTATTTATTGCCAACGCTCCAGGTTTTGCTGCAGCAGTTGCTCCGGCAACGCCCCGGCAACGATCTTTTCCATCTCCCTCGCCAGCGCCTCACGCAGCTTCGGCTGGTTGCAGGGCGAGTCATGCGACAGCGCCAGGTACAGCCCTTCGCTGGATATCGGTGGCTCCAGCACCTGCAAAGTGTCGGCAATCCCCAATGTGCGCGCCAGCGCCAAGCCGGGATACTGCTCGTACACCACATAATCGCTGCGCTTGTGCATCAACTTCTCGAATGCCTGCCTGGCACCGGGTACCGCTTCGAGGGTGAGGTTGGTCCTGGCGTAGTCGTCGAACTGCTGGCCGTGGCTGTTGTTGACCAGCGTGCCACCTTTGCGCCCCTTCAGGTCGGCCCATTGCCGGTAGGCAAAGGTATTGTCCTGGCGCACCCAGACAACACTTGGGGTATGCAGGAATGCCGGGGCAATGAAGTCCATCTGTTGCCGGCGGGCCTCGGTCAGGAAATACCCGGCCATCAAATCGATCCGGCCCGTGCGCACTTCTTCCTGGGCGCGCGACCACGGCCCGCCGTAGACCACCTCGATTTCCAGCCCCAGCTGCTTGCCCAGGTACTTGAGCAGGTCGGCATTGGCACCGATCAGTTGCTGGGGGTTCTGCGGGTCGCGCCACAGGTAGGGGGGGTATTCCGGGTTGCCGGTGGCAGTCAGCCGCCGGCATTCCTCATGCGCTACCGCCGCCAGCGGCAGCAGCAGGCACGGCAGCAGCAACAAGGCGTGGCGAAAGCAGCGCTCGATCATCGACAACCCTCGGCACATGTGACATCCGCAGACCCGGAGCGGTGGCCAAAGGCTGCCACATCCTGTGGTCGACTGCAGCACCCATCTGTGCGTGCTGTAGACAGTCTGGACCATGTATGGCCATCAGGTTGGCCTTTTATCGGCCGAGCGGCCCTCGTACTTCAGGCCCCCTGCCGACGCATCGCCAGGATCGCCGCGCCAAAACCGATGAAGGTGGTGCCCACCACCCGGCTCACCCAGCGCGACAGCGACGGCCGGGTCAGCACGCCCTTGGCCCGCGCTGCCAGCGCGGCATACAGGCTCAGCGAAACCAGCGACAACGCCACGAATATCCCGGTCAGGATCAGGAATTGCGGCAGCAGCGCCGCCCCCTGGTCGATGAACTGCGGGAACAGTGCGGTGAAGAACATGGTCGCCTTGGGGTTGGTCACTGCCGTGAGGAAGGCCGACTTGTAGAGTTTCAGCGGCGTGGGCCGGACCTTGGCCACACCCTCTGCGGCGCCCTGCGCCAGCATCGGGCTCTTTTTCAGCAATTGCCGCGCCCCCAGGTAGAACAGGTAGCCCGCCCCCAGGATCTTCACGGCGTTGAACAGCATTTCGGAACTGGCCAGCAGCGCGCCCAAGCCCAGCATGGCTGCAGCAGAAAGGCAGAACAGGCCCGAACCATTGCCCAGCGACGACCAGATCGCGCTGCGCTGGCCATGGGCCAGGCTGTTGTTGATGGCCATCAGGGTGGCAGGGCCGGGGCTGGCGATCGCGATGGCAGCGACCAGGGTAAAGGCAAACAGCGAGTGAGAATCCATTTTCAGGCTCGTCAGACAATCAGGAAAGGCCGCGCACAGGGTGCGCAGGTTCAGTCGGCATTCTGCCGCTTGGCCGCCTTCTTGGCGATAGCCTTCATCCGCGTTGCCGCCCGCTGCACGGTGGCCATCTTCTCGGGGCGCTTCATGCCCCGCCATTTGCGGATTTCGTCACGGGTGCGACCACAGCTCACGCACAGCTCGCTATTGAGCTGGCACAGCGAGACGCAAGGGTTGTCGATGTCTTTGGCCATGCCGCCACTCAGCCGGGCATTTCTGCCCGCGCACGCTCGGCGGCGCTCTGGAACACCTGGCGCACTTCCTCGGCCTTGATCTTGCTGACCGACCTGGCAGCCAGCAGCTCGTCGACCACGCGCAAGCCCTGTTCCAGGGCGGTGGCCAGTTGCTCGGGGTCGGAGGCGTCAGCGATATCACCCAGATAAGGAGCGATGAGATACACGTAACGGTCCTGCAGCTTGAGCGCTTCCAGCGCGTCGAGGGCTTTCTGGAACCGATCGGCAGCGGCAGGGCTCATGCTCAATTTATCGAAATGAATCAGGCTCACACGGTCAGTGGCCATTTGGACGAATCTCCGTTTCCTGGTACGGCCAGGCCCACAAGCAGCAGCGCTTCTACGGTGCTCGGATGTGCAGGCCCGGGGAATGCCCATCAGGGTACCAGAACGCGAAGCAGAAAGGGCCATCGCCCCCAGAACTAAAAGTATTTGGCAGGTCGCGTAATGGACGCCCCGGGGCGTTATCGGGACAGGAGCCGCCGTTTCGTGCACAGGATAATCCCGCCAGCAATCTCCCGGCCGAGGCAGTCATCGAACTCGGTAGCCCACACAACAACAAGCCTGCACCTGCAGGTAAGCCAGAAAGGGGCCTCATCATTCATGGCAAAGGAACACATCACCGAAACGCTCGACCTTGGCGTGACGGACCCCTCGAAAACCGCAGAAGCGCGCCAGGACCGGCGTTTCGAGGGCAAGATCGACTGGATCGTCTTTGGTTTCACCAGCCTCCTGGCAATCGCTTTCGTCCTCTGGGGCTTCCTCAACCAGGCCAGCCTCGCCAGCAGCGCCTCCAGCGCGCAATCCTGGGTCATTCTCAACTTCGGCTGGTTCTTCGTGCTCACCTCCACGCTGTTCGTGGTGTTCGTGCTGTGGCTGGCGGCCAGCCGTTACGGCCGGGTCCCGCTGGGCCGTGATGGCGAACAGCCAGAATTCCGTACGGTGTCGTGGGTGGCGATGATGTTCAGCGCCGGCATGGGCATCGGCCTGATGTTCTTCGGCGTTGCCGAACCGCTGTCGCACTATGTGTCGCCACCGCCTGGGACGGCCGCCGGGCAATCCAGCGAAGCGATGCAGGTGGCCATGGCCACCACGCTGTTCCACTGGACCCTGCACCCCTGGGCCATGTATGCCATCGTCGGCCTGGTGATTGCCTATGGCACCTTCCGTCGCGGCCGCTCGCAGCTGATTTCCGCCGCCTTCCGGCCGTTGATCGGCAAGCATGCCAACGGCCCGCTCGGCCGCCTGATCGACATGATGGCGATCTTCGCCACGCTGTTCGGCTCGGCGGCCTCGCTGGGCCTGGGCGCGCTGCAGATCGCCGGTGGCCTGGAATACAACGGCTGGATCGAAAGCCCCGGCAAGCTGTTCTACATCTCGATCATCACCCTGCTGACCATCGCCTTCGTCACCTCGGCGGTGTCGGGCATCGGCAAGGGCATCCAGTGGCTGTCCAACACCAACATGGTGCTGGCGCTGGTGCTGGCGCTGTTCGTGTTCATGGTCGGCCCGACCCTGCTGATGCTCAACCTGCTGCCAACCTCGATCGGCATCTACGTCAAGATGCTGCCGGAAATGATGGCCCGCACCAACGCCAGCGGCGGTGAACAGATGAACAGCTGGCTGGCCGGCTGGACCGTGTTCTACTGGGCCTGGTGGATTTCCTGGACGCCGTTCGTGGGCATGTTCATTGCCCGCATCAGCCGCGGCCGCACCATCCGCCAGTTCGTTACCGGGGTGCTGCTGGTACCGAGCCTGGTCAGCCTGGTGTGGTTCACCATCTTTGGCGGCGCGAGTATCGACGCCCTGCGCGAAGGCGCCTTCCAGCTGGCCAATGGTGCGGTCAACAGCAACCACGCGCTGTACCAGTTGCTGGACAGCTACCCGCTGGCCTCGGCGACATCGGTGCTGGTGATGGTTCTGGTGGGTATCTTCTTCGTTTCCGGTGCCGATGCGGCCTCGCTGGTGATGGGCACGCTGTCGGAACACGGCACCACCACGCCATCGCGACGTACGGTGATTTTCTGGGGCGCACTGACCGGTACGGTGGCGGCGATCATGCTGGCAATCGGCGACCCGAGCGACCCCGGCGAGGCGCTGACCGGCCTGCAGAACCTGACCATCGTCGTGGCCCTGCCGTTCGTGGTGGTGATGGTGCTGCTGTGCCTGGCGCTGTACCGCGACCTGCGCAAGGACCCGATGATGCTGCGCCACCTGCGCGGCAACGAACTGATCGAGAAGGCCGTGCTGTATGGCGCGGTGAAGCATGGCGAAGAGTTCTACATCGTGGTGCAGGAGAAGAAGACTTCGGCCAAGCCGGCGTCGGCAGAGGCCGAAGTGACCGGCAACTGATCGGGCAAGCTCGCTCCCACAGGGACCGCGTGAGCCGGAGCCTGCGCCGTACCTTGTGGGAGCGGGTTTACCCGCGAAGCAGGCGGCGCGGTGGATGGCACCGGCTTTGCCGGTGTTCGCGGCTAAAGCCGCTCCTACACAGGTACGGCGCAGGTTTCAGGTGCCCAATCAATCGCGCAGGAAGCTTTCCTCGAACGGGTAATAGGTCAAGAGCTCATACCCATCCTCGGTCACCAGCAACTGGTTCTCCAGCTTGATCCCGTCACGGCCGCCCACTTCGCCCACATAGGCCTCCACGCACAAGGCCATGCCCGGCTGCAGTTCGCCTTCGTAGCCATAGGACTCGAGGTCTTCCGGGTAACGAATGCTCGGGTACTCGTCGCATAGCCCTACCCCATGGAACATCACGCCGTAACGCTGTGCGCGGCAGCTCTCGGGCAAGCGGTGGCCGTTGCGGGTGAGTTCGGTGAAGCGCACGCCAGGCTTGACCATTTCGGCGTTGACGTGGATGTGTTCATGGGCAATGCGGTACAGGCGCTTCTGCTCAGCCGTGGGCTCCAGGCCACCGCAGATCCAGCTGCGCGACATGTCCACGCAGAAGCCATATACACCAATCAGGTCGGTGTCGAACGACAACAGTCATCATGGCGTGCGGATTTCCTGGTTCTACAAAAACTCATGGTCAAAAGCACGCTCACCCCGATCAGCCCTCAATCAAGATGCCTTCACTGTCGTAATCAGCCCTTCAACGCCGCCTCTATCCTGGCCACATCGATCTTGCCCATCTGCATCATGGCCTCGAACGCCCGCTTGGCCGCTGCCCGGTCGGGGTGCCCGATGGCTTCGATGAGGATGCGCGGGGTGATCTGCCACGAAATCCCCCATTTGTCCTTGCACCAGCCGCAGACGCTGGCCTGGCCGCCATTGTTGACAATGGCATCCCACAAGCGGTCGGTCTCGGCCTGGTCCTCGGTGCTGACCTGAAATGAAAAAGCCTCGCAGTGCGTGAAGGCCTTGCCTCCATTGAGCCCCACGCAGGGAATGCCCATGACGGTGAATTCGACCGTGATCACGTCGCCCTCCTTCCCCGACGGGTAATCACTCGGTGCCTTGTGCAGCGCGATTACCTTGCTGTCGGGGAAGACGCTGGCATAGAAGTTGGCTGCCTCCTCGGCATCATTGTCGTACCAGAGGCAGATGGTGTTCCTGGCAGTCATGGTCTTGCTCCATGAATGAATGTGAACTCCAGAGTCTAGCCCCGGCAAGCAGGGTGAATTCACAGGATCGACAAGGGGTACTCCACGACATTTTCCTCATTGGCAATGCAGCAAAGCCAAGCCGGGCCCTGCAACATCCTGCAGACATTTCCGACGTCAGGTAGTGAACCCGCCTACAAAAAAACGGTCTTTCGCTGACGGTCAACTCACCGACCGGTTCATCGGCCCAGTCACCGGGCCTACTTTTGTCCTGTTTCAGCGAAGACCCAACATGCCCGATTCCCGCCCAACTGCCTCCGCCCTCACTGCCCTGCGCGGCGGCCTGATCGCCACCCTGGTGGCCCTTGCCGCACCGGTGCACGCCGAAGAGCCTGCCAGCGACGCACGCTGGGTCAGCGATAGCCTGAGCACCTACGTGCGCAGCGGCCCCACCGATGGCCACCGCATCGTCGGTACGCTCAAGTCCGGGCAGAAGCTGACCCTGATCGGCAGCCAGGGCAACTACAGCCAGGTGCGCGGGCAGAACGGCGATCTGGTGTGGATTCTCAGCAACGACCTGCAGTCGGTGCCAGGCCAGAGCGAGCGCCTGCCGCAGCTCGATGCCCAGGTCGCGGACCTGACCGGGCAGTTGAAAAACATCGACGACAGCTGGAAGAGCCGCGTGCAGGGCATGCAGGAAACCCTGGATTCACGCAAGAAGCTGATCGACGAACTGGAGGCGCGCAACAAGGCGCTGAATGAACAGCTCGACCAGAGCCAGTCGCAGCTGCGCGATACCCAGGCCCGCCTGGGGGACGAGAACAAGCAGGTGATGATGCGCTACATGGTGTATGGCGGCAGCATTGCCGGCGCGGGCTTGCTGGCGGGGCTGATCCTGCCGGCGCTGACCCGTGGGCGCAGGAAGAACGATCGCTGGTTCTGACTGGGCTTTCCTGCACTGGCCTCTTCGCGGGTAAACCCGCTCCCACAGGTACCGCGCTGGCCTTGAGCCTGTTGGAGATGCTGTGGGAGCGGGTTTACCCGCGAAAGGGCCAGGAAGCGCTTATCTGCTACGTGCCTTGTTGTAGATAGTCTTGGCCTGGTCGGCCGAGGCCTGACACTGCTTCATATCACCCTTGCTCTGAGCATCCTTGGCATTTTGCAGGTGGACTTTGAAGTCATGGGCCATGCCGCCATGCATTGCCTGGCCACTGGCCTTGTCGAAATCCTCAAGTTCCTTGATCTTGGCCGCACAGTTGCTCGCTGGGTCTGCGTGTGCGGCAAAACTGAGGACCGAGGCAATCACCAGCAAGGGTATGCATTTCGTGGATTTCATGGAGCGTTCTCCTGGAAAACCTGAAGGGTCGTCGAGATGACATTGGCTCGACGCAGCAAACAGCATAGTCGGCCATACGCCACGGCGCCTCGGCTCGACCCGGGGGCTATGCCCCCTCGGCAAACAGGAAATCGATGAACACCCGCACCCGCAGCGGCATGTGCCGGGCCTGGGGGTAGATCAGCATGAACGGCCGCGAAGTGCCGCCAAACTCGGCGAGCACTTCCACCAGTTCGCCACTGGCCAGTGCGTCCTGCACGGTAAAGCGGTAAGCCTGCATCAGCCCGCCGCCGTGGCGCACCAGCGTGGCGGTGGCGAGGAAGTCGCCCAGGCAGGTGAACCCACCCTGGGTTTCGATCTCCACCTGCTGGCCATCCTGAAGGAAGCTCCACGGCGGGCGGCGGCCACTGCTGGGCAGTTCGAACTGGATGCACTCATGTTGCAGCAAGTCGTGTGGTGTTCGTGGCGTGCCGGCACGGGCCAGGTAGCCCGGCGTGGCCACCACCACCAGTTCGGCATCTTCCAGGCGACGCGCCACCAGCCGCGAATCGGCCGGCTCGCGACCACGAATGGCCAGGTCGAATGGTTCCTCGGCAAAGTCGACGTTGCGGTTGCTGACATGCATATCCACCTGCACCTTTGGGTAGCGCTGGCGAAACCGCGGCAGCAGCGGCAACAGCCGGTGATGGGCATAGGGCGTGGGTGCACTGATACGCAGGCGGCCGCTCGGCTCGACCTGCCCGCCCGTGACCTGGCGCTCGGCCTCGACCAGTTGCCCCAGTGCCTGCCGGCATTGCTGGTAATAGGCCTGGCCGGCTGCGGACAGGCGCATCTGCCGGGTGGTGCGGACGAACAGGCGCACGCCCAGGCGCTCTTCCAGGCGCGCCACGCTGCGGCTGACCGCCGCCGGCGTAACGCCGGCCTCCGTGGCCGCGGCAGTGAAGCTGCCGCTGTCGGCGGCCAGGCAGAACAGTTCCAGGCTGCCCAGTTGCAGGTCATCGAAATGGCGGGTCATGACGGCTCGATTGATTACATGGTGTATCGATTGAAATGCCCCGTGCCTCATTTTTCAAGTGCTGATTGCAACCTACAGTGGCTTCACACCGAGCCCATGGCTCACTTCACTGGAGATCATGCACATGAACACGCCACGCACCGTCATCATTACCGGGGCCTCGAGCGGCCTGGGTTTCGCCCTGGCCGAGGCATTCCTCGAACGCGGCGACAACGTGGTCGGCAACGCCCGTAGCCAGGCCCGCCTTGAGCAAGCCGCCGCCCGCCTCGGCAACCCATCGCGCTTCATCGGCGTGGCTGGCGACATCGCCGAACCGGGCACGGCGCAGCGCCTGTTCGCCAGCGCCGAGCAAGCCTTTGGCGGGGTCGACCTGCTGATCAACAACGCCGGCATCTTCATTGCCAAGCCATTTGCCGAGTACAGCGAAGCGGATGTCGACGCCCTGGTCGGTACCAACCTCAAGGGGTTCTTCTACCCGGCCCAGGAAGCGGCGCGGGTCATGACCAGGCAAGGGCATGGGCAGATCATCGCCATCACCGCCTCCATCGCCTTGCAACCGGACACCCGCGTGCCGGCCCTGCTGCCGGTACTGGTCAAGGGTGGCCTGAACCAGGCGGTGAAAGGCCTGGCACTGGAACTGGCAGCCAGCGGCGTACAGGTGAATGCGGTGGCACCGGGGATCATCGAAACACCGCTGCATGGCGGCAACACACAAGGCATGGGCGCGCTGTCACCCAGTGGCCGCACCGGCTTGCCACAGGATGTCGTGGATGCAGTGTTGTACCTGGCCGATTCACGCTTCGTCAGCGGCGTGATCCTGCCGGTGGATGGCGGTAGCACCGCTGGCACCTGGCACTGACAGAGGAGCGAGAACCATGCCCTATGTCCATATTCGCGTAACCGATGAAGGCGTGAGCGCTGAGCACAAGCGCCAGTTGATCGAACAGACGACCCGCATGCTGCAGCAGGTGCTGGGCAAGCCGCCGGCCAGTACCTTTGTGGTGATCGAGGAGGTGCCGACCGATAACTGGGGGGTTGGCGGGGAGACAGTGACCGCGCTGCGGGCCCGAGAGCGGGGTTGAAACCTGAGGCCGCTGTGCGGCCCTTTCGCGACACAAGGCCGCTCCTACAAGAGGTCGCGTTCCCTTGTAGGAGCGGCCCTGTGTCGCGAAAGGGCTGCAAAGCAGCCCCAGGGCCCTCACTGGCGCAACCGCTCCAACGCCTGCAACACATATCCAGTGGCCCGCTCCACCTGCCCTTCCCGGCAAGCAATGCCCAGTTGCCGCCACAACCCCGGCCGCAGCGGCCGGCGGGCGATGCGCCGGTCCAGCTCGGCCGACTCCCCCTCCTGCGGCAACAATGTCGCCCCATACCCGGCCCCGACCAGGCTCTTGATCGCATCGTTGTAGTTCAGCTCGATTCGCGGCTCGGGGTACAACCCCGCTGCCGCGAACCACTCGCCGGTCACCCGCGAAAGCTGGGTGCTGCTGTCGTTGAGGATCAACGCCCGCTGCGCCAGCCAGGCCGGCGTAACCTTGGCCGGTGGCTGCCAGTCGGCCGGCACGTAGGCCAGGATCGGGTCGCGCCGCCAGGGCGTAACCGCAAGCCCTTTGCCGGCCACCTGTGGCAAGGCCACCAGGCCGATATCCAGCGTGCCCTCGCGCAAGCGCGCCAACGAGGCCTGGGAGGTCAGCACCTGTACCTGCACATCGATCCCCGGGTGCACCGTACGCAAGTGCTCCAGCGCTTGCGGCAGCAGGTGGGCGATGGCACCGGTGGAAGCGCCCAGGCGCACCCGGCCGGTCAGGCCCTCGACCTGTCGGCGCACTTCATCCAGCGCAAGGTCGGCGTCGGCCAGCAGGCGGCGGGCACGGGCCAGCAGGGTTTCGCCGATGACCGTGGGCCGCACCTGGCCGCGGGTGCGGGTAAGCAACGGGGCGCCGATGCGCGCCTCCAGCTCGGCCACGTGCAGGCTGATGGTGGGCGGTGCCAGGTTGAGCTGGCGGGCGGCTTCGGCAAAGGAGCCCAGGTCGGAGATGACCACCAGGGTGCGGAGGCGATCGAGGCTGATTTCGCGCATGGGCCAAACTCATTCAGAAAAGATGAACATATCGATCATCATATTCAAATTTTCTTTACCAGAGCCACAAGCGAGCATAGGCCATCCCTCCCCGACCGGACTTTGACCATGCACACCCCTGTTGTCTTCATCGACGGTGACCAAGGCACCACCGGCCTGCAGATCCATGCCCGCCTGCAAGGCCGCAGCGATCTGCGCCTGCTGACCCTGCCCGAAGCCGAGCGCAAAGACCCGCAACGGCGCCGCGAGGCAATTAACAGCGCCGACATCGCCCTGCTGTGCCTGCCCGACGATGCCGCCCGCGAGGCCGTGGCGGCGATCCACAACCCGCAGGTACGGGTGATCGACGCAAGCTCCGCGCACCGCACCAGCCCAGGCTGGGTCTATGGCCTGCCGGAGCTCGACGAGCAGCAAGCCGAGCGCATCGCGCACAGCAAGCGCGTCAGCAATCCCGGCTGCTACCCCACCGGCGCCATCGCCCTGTTGCGCCCACTGGTCAAGGCCGGCCTGCTGCCAGCGGATTACCCGCTGAACATCCACGCCATTTCCGGCTATTCCGGTGGCGGCCGCGCCGCAGTCGAACGGCATGAACAGCCCGCCGCCGGCAAAACCCCGGCCCTGCAACTGTACGGCCTGGAACTGGCGCACAAGCACGTGCCGGAAATCCAGCAGCACGCCGGGCTGTCGGCGCGGCCGATGTTCATGCCCGGCTACGGTGCCTACCGCCAAGGCATCGTGCTGAGCATCCCGCTGCAGTTGCGCCTGCTGCCCGGCCAGGTCAGTGCCGAACAGCTGCAGGCCTGCCTGCAGCAGCACTACCAGGGTGCCCGCCACGTCCAGCTGATGCCCCTGCACCAGCACGGCGCAGCGCCGAACCTCGACCCCGAGGCGTTGAACGACAGCAACGACCTGCGCCTGGCGCTTTACGCCAACCCTGAGCATGGCCAGGTGCTGCTGACCGCAGTGTTCGACAACCTCGGCAAAGGTGCCTCCGGTGCGGCGGTGCAAAACCTCGACCTGATGCTCGGTGCATTGCAGGTACAAGGCTGATCGGCAAAACCGGTTAGACTGTACAGCCCGCGCCCGCATGGCGCGGGCCGTCCATCTACCCGCCGGAGCCCGCCCCCCGATGTTCATCCTGAGCCGCCTCGACAGCGTGCCGCCTGAATCTTTCCAGAACCAGATCCGCGAACTGGTGATCCACCACGTCGGCGAACTGAGCAGTGTCGCCATCAGTGCCGACAACCCGCTGTACCCGCTGTACCAGTACGGCGTCGGCATGGAGGTGCACCAGTACCTGCAAGCACTGGACGGCACCCGCGGCCTGGCCGTGACGCTGACCCTGGCGCTGGATGCCGAGGCACCGGACCAATTGCTGGGGTTTGCCCTGTCGCTGCCGGCCGAGGACGATGAACAGGCCTGCGCCCTGGCATTCCTCGCCGTGCGCGCCAGCCATCGTCGCCAGGGCATCGCCCGCGCCCTGCTGGGCGACCTGCAGGCACGCCATGCCTGCGTCGAGCTGAATGCCTTTGCCAGCCAGGTACCGTGGTTCGAGGCGATGGGCATGCAGGTGGTGGCCGCCAATGGGCCGCAGGTACTGATGAGCAGTACCGGGCGGGCTAGCGGCGCGCTGATCGGGCGGCTGGATATTGCGCCGATCTACCAGACGGCGGAAGTGATGCAGATCCATACCTACCTGCTCAACCAGCAGGGTGAGGATGCGATGATCGAAGCGGAACAGATGCGCGATGAGCGGCTGGACGAACTGACCGCTCAGGCCCAGGAGTGTGTACGGCAGCGCAAGACCGTGCATTGATCCGAGGGCCTGTGGGAGATTGCCCAGCCCTTTGGGCTGCGCTGTCGCACAGATAACTGAATTCGCAAGCGATCCTCGTACCCTGTGGGAGCGGCTTTAGCCGCGAAGAATCCAACGCGGTGCATGGCACCGGCTGCGCCGGTGTTCGCGGCTAAAGCCGCTCCCACAGGGTCCCTGTTAATTCAATGAGTTATGTGCAGTTCTATGGGAGCGGGTTTAGCCGCGAAGAAGCCCCACTGGCCCCTCAGCCATGCACCCAACGCCGATGCAGCCCACGCGCCAGGGCATCCAGCACAAACCCCAGCACCCCGATCAGCAGCACCATCGCCATCAGCTCGGAATACGCCAGCCGGTCGCGGGTATCGAGAATGAAGTACCCCAGCCCCGCACTCACCCCGAGCATTTCGCACGGCACCAGCACGATCCACAGGATGCCGATGGCCAGGCGCACGCCGGTCAGCACATGGCCGATCACCCCGGGCACGATCACCTTGCACAAGGTCTCCCGGCGCGTGGCACTCAAACTGCGGCTCAACTGCAACCAGCGTGGGTCCAGCTGCCTTACCCCGGCCGCCGTGTTCAGCAAGATCGGCCACAACGCGGCAAACGCCAGCAGGAAGTAGATAGGCTGGTCCCCCACGCCCATCAGCATCACCACCACCGGCATCCACGACAGCGGCGAGATCATGCGCAGGAACTGGAACGCCGGTGTGGTCGCAGCCTCCAGGTGCCGGTAGCTGCCCACCAGCAAGCCCAGCGGCACGCCGATCAGCAGCGCCAGCAGCAGCCCGACCAGGATACGCTTGAGGCTGACCCAGATATGCCCGTACACCTCGCCCTGCCCCAACAACTCGACCAGGCTGGCCAGGGTCGCTGCCGGCGAAAAGCGCGCCGACAGGCCATCGGCCTGGCCGAACAGCGCGACACCGGCCCACCACAACAGCAACAAACCCAGCAACCCGGCCAGCCCCAGGCCGGCATGAACGACATGCGTGCGCATCAGACCGCGAACTCCTCGCTACGCTCGAAGTTATCGGCGATGCCGAACACCGACGGCCCGCCAACGCTGGCGATGGCGTTGCGCACGAAGCGGTCGTCGACCAGGTCGCGGGCGGTCTGTGCCGGGTCCAGGCCGGCCAGGAACGCGCTGTCGCCCTCGATCAGGGTGGTTTTCAGGCGCTTGACCAGCTCTTCGGTGTAGCTGGGGAACGGGTAAGGCTGGAAATCGATGCGCTTTTCGTCCCACTGCTGGTGGCGAATGGCGCCACTGGCAATGTAACCGGCACGGTCCTCGGCGGCCGGGGCCAGCACTTTGCCGAGCACTGCTGGTTCATGCGGGGTGTACTTGTTGGGGCCGGCCTTGGACAACAATGCGGCGGCCTCGGCGCGGTGATCACGGGTCCAGTGCTGGGCCTTGACGATGGCGTTGACCACCTTCTGCGACCACTCCGGGCGGTTGTTCAGGTCGTGCTCGTGCATGAACACCACGCAGCAGGCGTGGTTGCGCCACACATCGCCGGTAAAGCGCTGCACGCGGCCAACCTTGAGGTTCTCGGCCAGGGCGTTGAATGGCTCGGCGACGATATAGCCAGCGATGCGTTTGCTGGCCAGCGCCGGCGGCATGTCGGACGGCGGCAATACCAGCAGGTTGACTTCGTTGCCGGCCAGTGGCGCATTGGCCGGCTTCGACACCGGGGTCAGGCCGTTGTCGTTGAGCATCTGTTGCAGCACCACGTTGTGGATCGAGTACCAGAACGGGATGGCCACGGTCTTGCCGCCCAGCTGTTTCATGTCGCTGATGTCCGGGGACACGGTCAGGCCTGAACCGCCCACGTGGTTCCAGGCCACCACCTTGGCCGGCACCTTGCTGCCGTAGCGGGCCCATACGGTCATCGGCGACAGCAGGTGGATGACGTTGACCTGGCCAGAGATGAACGCCTCGATTACCTGCGCCCAGCTGCGCAGCAGCACCGGGCGCTCGGCCTTGATGCCTTCGGCCTCGAACAGGCCGTTGTTGTGCGCCACCAGCAGTGGCGTGGCGTCAGTGATCGGCAGGTAGCCGATACGCACTGGCGCGTCCGGCTCGGCGGCGGCACGGGCCTGCAGGCTCGACAGCAACGGCAGTGCTCCGGCGGCCGTGAGCATGGCGCCGAGCTTGAGGAAATCGCGACGCGAAGAAGAGGAACAGCAGTCATCCATGCACATGGACAGCCTCCGAGGGCAACGGGGTTGGGGTAGGTTCGACTGTGCGGCTTGCCCGCCGAAGGGTTTTGAGGATTTCGATGCGCAAGGCGCCCAGTTCCTCGACCCGCTGCGTCCGTGGTTGCGGCAGGTCGATGCGCCACTGGCCGAGGGTATGCGCTGGGTGGTTGCCCAGTAGCAGGACCCGGTCGGACAGCAGCAGGGCTTCGTCGATATCGTGGGTGATCAGCACCGCCGCCGTGTTGTGGGTGGCGATCAGTTGCAGCAGCAGTTGCTGCATGTCGGCCCGGGTCACTTCATCCAACGCGCCGAAAGGCTCGTCGAGCAACAGCACTTCGGGCTGGCGGGCCAGGCAACGGGCCAGCGCGGTGCGCTGGGCCATGCCGCCGGACAACTG
Source organism: Pseudomonas sp. B5(2017) (assembly GCF_002112825.1). Taxonomy (NCBI): domain Bacteria; kingdom Pseudomonadati; phylum Pseudomonadota; class Gammaproteobacteria; order Pseudomonadales; family Pseudomonadaceae; genus Pseudomonas; species Pseudomonas sp. B5(2017). The sequence continues at coordinate 18,757 of NZ_NEIR01000022.1, read as the reverse complement.
CGCCGGGTACTGGCCGCGAGCATGGGCCAGGCCCACGGCGGCAATCGCATGGTCGATGCGGGCGCGCCGTTCGGCGGCGGCAAGTTTTGGCTGGCGGGCGAAGTCCAGGCCGAAGGCGACGTTCTTCTCCAGGCTCAGCCAGGGCAACAGGCTCGGGTCCTGGAAGGCCACTGCCAGGCGTGGGTGCGGACCCTGCAGCGGCTGGCCGTGCAGGGTCACGCTGCCACCGCGGGGCTGCTGCAGGCCGGCCAGTACCCGCAGCAGGCTGGACTTGCCGACCCCGCTGGGGCCGAGGATGGTCACCACTTCGCCGGGTGCCAGCTGCAGGTCGAACTGCGCCAGCACCGCCTGCCAGCCACCCTCGCGGGGGTAGCCCAGGCTGATGTCGCGGGCTTCGAGCAACACTTGGCTCATGCCGCGCCCGCCTGGCGTTGCAGTTCGGCGCGCAGTTGCACCAGGCTGGGCGTGACGATCGGCACGAAGGCCGACTCGCGCCAGCGGCGGGCAAAGCCTTCGCCATACTCGCTGAGGTAGGCCTTGCCACCACTGGCCTGCAACTCCAGTTGCACGGCGTCGGCAGCGCTTTCGGCCAGGGTGATGCGCAGCTTGAACAAGGCTGCCGGCTGCTGCTGGAAGCGCCCATCGAGCAGGCCCTGCTTGAGCTCGCTCACGGTGTTTTCCAGGCGCTCGCCGAGCACCTGGCGTGCTTCGTCGAGGAACGAGGCACGGCCATGCAGGTGTGCCTGTACTTCCGCCAGCGCCCGCCGCGCCAGGCCAATGGCCATGCCGCACTGCAGCGCCAGGAACGCCGGGCGTACCCGGGGCAGGAACTCACGGGCATTTTCGTGCAACAACCAGCCACGCTGCAATTGCACCTGGTGGAAGGCCAGTGCCGCGGTGTTGCTCGACTGCAGGCCCATCAGTTGCAGGTCGTCGGAGCGCTCCAGGCCCTGCGCGTCGGACGGAATGGCCAGCACGAACGGTGCACCACCGGCTTCGTCTTCAATAGCCGCAGCCACCACGAAGCCGCTTTTGCGCAGGTTGGTCACCCAGTGCAGGCGCCCTTCCAGCTGCCAGCCATCGGCTTGCGGGCGCCCGCGCACCTGCAGCGCTTCGATGCCGGACAGGAACTTCATGGCATTGGACAGCCCGGTGGCGCCGGCCAGTTCGCCAGTCAGCAGGCGCGGCAACAGGCGCTCGCGCAGGGGCTGGTTGGGGCTGTGCAACAGGTATTCGATGAAGGCGCGCTGGCCCCAGCAGACGAACGCCGCTGCCAGCGAGCGGCTGGCGATCGCGGCAATGGCCTCGACCGCGTCGGTCACCTGCCCGCCCGTGCCGCCCAGGGCCGGGTCGACACCGACCCGCAGCAGCTGCGATTCGGCGATTTGCGCCAGCACCAGCTGCGGCTCGCACTGGCCGCGGTCAATGGCCTCGGCATTGGCATCCAGCCAGTGTCGAAATGCACAATCTTGCATGGTCTTGCTCCTTTGAAAACGCCGGGGCCGCTTGGCGGCCCATTCGCGGCACAAGGCCGCTCCTACAACGATCGCGGTACGACCGGTGTCACGCGCGGATCATGCAGAAGGTTGCCAGCGGTACTTGCCGAGCTCGTCATTGAGCGGCGTCTGGGCGAACACATTAGCAAAGTTGCACAGGGTTGCGAGGCTCACGCCCAGAATCACCTCCAGGGCGTTGCCTTCGCTGAAACCGGCTGCGCGGAAGGCCTGGTAAGTGGCCTCGCTGACATTGCCACGGGTGGCGATGACTTCGCGGGCGAACGCGGCCAGGGTTTCATACCGGGCATCGGGCAGCTCGCCACGGGCACGCAGGGCATCGACCACCTCCTGCGGCAGCTTGGCCTTGTTCAGGGCCACGGCCGTGTGGCCGGCCACGCAGAAGTCACAGCCATGCTGGGTGGCGGCAATCAGCTGCACCACTTCACGCTCGGCCAGGCTCAGTTCGGCTTTGCCGTTGAGTGCCGAAACGGTCACGTAGGTTTCCAGCGCCGCCGGGGCATTGGCCAGCACGCCCAGCAGGTTGGGGATGAAGCCGGAATTCTTCTGGGCGTTCTCGAGGAACGGACGGGCCGCTTCCGGGGCGCTCTGCAGCGTGTGTAAAGTAATGCGCGAGGACATGGAGTGGTCTCCTTTGATGGGTGTCACTACAGTCTGTTGGTTATAAGAACTACCCTCCATATTCATCAGTCGCCTTTCCTTGCTCTTGAGTCTTTGCATTAGATGATTTCGTCCAGCCACCTTGTCGATTGGTTATTAGAGGGCCTGGAGCTCGATGCCAGCCTGTTTCATGTGGGCCGCTACTGCGGCGGCTGGCACGCCAGCACCCAAGGCATGAGCCGGGCCAGCTTCCACCTGGTGGTGCAAGGGCATTGCTGGCTGCACATCGACGGCCAGCCCGAGGCACTGCGCCTGGAGGCCGGCGATGCGGTGTTCCTGCTGCGCGACCTCGGCTATCGCCTGGCCAGCGACCAGGACCCGGCCAGTGCCTGCGCCCAGCCACGCCAGCACATGCAGCCCATGGACGCCGATGCGGTCGATGGCGTGGGGCTGGTATGTGGTTTCTTCCACTTCAGGCCGGGCTTGTCGGCGCTGATTGTCGACGGCCTGGCCGACTGGATATTGCTGCGCGCCGATGAACCGGCCGGGCATGCGGCGCGGGCGTTGTTCGAGCTGATCCTGGAGGAATGCCGGCGCGCCGCCGGGCCGTCACAGGCGTTGCTGGAGCGGCTGACGCACTTGTTGTTCCTGTATGTGCTGCGCCAGCAGGTGCATGCCGGGCAATCGCTGGGCGGGCTGGTCGCCCTCGCCCGGCAACCGGCGTTTGCCGGGTTGCTGGAGCAGCTGATCGAGCAACCGGGGCAAGCGTGGACGCTGGAAAGCATGGCCGCCTGCACCGGGTTGTCGCGGTCGGCGTTTTTCAAGCGTTTCAATGAACTGGCGGGACAGTCGCCGGGGCAAGTACTGCTGGCGTTGCGCATGCGCCATGCCAGCCAGTTGCTGCGGGCGGGGCATACCGTGGAGCAGGTGGGGGCGCAGGTGGGGTATCAGTCGGTGGCGGCATTTACCCGGGCGTTCGCCAAGGCGGTGGGGGTGCAGCCGGGGGCGTATCGGCGGCAGCATGAGGGGCGTTAGCCTGCACTGGCCTCTTCGCGGGTGAACCCGCTCCCACAGGGATATCAGAATCTCTGGAACTTGTGGGGTACCTGTGGGAGCGGGTTTACCCGCGAAGAGGCCGGCACTGGCAGCAGATTCAGACCTGACTGACCGGAATATCCCCTGCCCCTTTGCCCTCCCGCCGCTCACCCATCCAGGCATTGACCTTCTGCCCGAACTCGGCCGGCGCCTTGCGCCCGAACCGCCGCGCCAGATCAAGGATGGTCTGCTGCGCCAAGGCCTCTTCCATGCGCTTCTGCGCACCCAGCATCACCGCATGGATCGCGCAGGTGCCCTCGGTCGCCCAACCCGGCGGCGAACCCTCGAACAGGCTGCAACGCTCGCGAACTTCGCGGCAGTCGAAGATCTTCTTTGGCCCATCGATGGCATTGACGATATCCAGCACGGTGATTTCATCCGACGGCCGCGCCAGCCGGAAGCCGCCACGCACGCCCTCGGTGGCGGCCACCAGCCCGGCACGGGCCAGCTTGGTAAAGACCTTGGCCAGGTACTCCTGGGGTACACCCTGCAACTCCGCCAGGTCGCGCACGCTGGACTCGCGCGAGTCGCCCCGCTCGTCCACCAGGAACAGCAGGCAATGGATACCGTATTCGACGCCAGCACTGTAGAGCGACATATCTATCTCCGACCAATCTTGTCGCAAATAATACGCCGATAGCATCCGCACCGCAAAGCGCAAAGCTGCCGCCGGTCGGCCTTGGTTTTCCCTTAAGCCCAGTAAATACAGCTATTCGAGCCGCGAAATGGTGATGCGGAGTGTCGGCATGCGGAAAAAAAGACTTGCACGCACAAACTGCGATCAATACAGTCGTAGTTATTCGAGAGGCACACAACCCGCCCTCGAAGCCCCTTTCGAACCTTGCGGAGCACCTTCATGAAATCGAACATCCTCATCATCGGTGCCGGCTTTGCCGGTGTATGGAGCGCCCTGAGCGCTGCGCGCCTGCTCGATCAGGCCCAGCGTCCTGACATCAACATCAGCGTCCTCGCTCCGCAGCCTGAACTGCGCATCCGCCCGCGCTTCTACGAGGCCGACGTGCACGGCATGAAGGCCCCGCTGGGCGAGCTGTTCGAAGCCGTGGGCATTCACTTCATTCCGGGCAACGCCGACAGCATCGATACCGAAGGGCGCAGCGTCAGCTACACCGACGCCCAGGGGCACCGGCAACAGATCGCCTACGACCGCCTGATCCTTGCCGCCGGCAGCCAGGTCGCACGCCCGGCAGTGCCTGGCCTGGCCGAACATGCATTCGATGTCGACCAGATGGAATCGGCCATGCGCCTGGAACAGCACCTGGTCGGCCTGGCCGCCCAGCCCGCTTCGCCTGCACGCAACACTGTGGTGGTCTGCGGTGGTGGCTTCACAGGTATTGAAACCGCCACGGAAATGCCTGCCCGCCTGCGTGCCATCCTCGGTGCCAGTGCCGCGTTGCGGGTGGTGGTGGTCGACCGTGGTGCGCAAGTTGGTGCGGCGCTGGGCGCGGGTATCACGCCGTCGATCATCGCCGCCTGCGAACAAGCCGGGGTCGAGTGGAAGGCCGGGGCCTCGGTGGTAGCGGTCGATGCCGGTGGCGTTACCCTGGACAACGGCGAGCATATCGCCAGCAACACCGTGATCTGGACCGTTGGCGTGAAGGCCAGCCCGTTGACCGCACAGGTTGCCGGCGAGCGCGACAACTTCGGCCGGCTGAAAGTGGACGGCCACCTGAAGGTGCTGGGCCAGGACCATGTGTACGCCACAGGCGATACTGCCTGGGCCGCTGTGGACGAGCTGGGCAACCACGCCCTGATGACCTGCCAGCACGCCATCCCCATGGGCCGCCACTCCGGCAACAACGCCGCGGCCGACCTGCTCGGCCTGCAGCCGGTGGTGTACCGCCAGCCCAAGTACGTCACCTGCCTGGACCTGGGCGAATGGGGCGCGACGTTCAGCGAGGGTTGGGAGCGCGAACTGAAGCTGCACGGCCAGGAAGGCAAAGACCTCAAGCGCCAGATCAACTCGGTGTGGATCTACCCGCCAGCGGCTGATCGCGCCTTGGCACTGGCCGCTGCCGACCCGCTGATCGCGATCGTCTGACCGCAGCGAGGTGCAAGCTGAAATAACCGGGGCCGCATTGTGGCCCTTCGCGGGCATGCCCGCTCCCACAGGGATAGTGCAGCCTGCAAGGGCAACATGAAACCTGTGGGAGCGGGCGTGCCCGCGAAGGGGCGCAACGCGGCCCCAATACCTGCAACTACTCTCTATCAGTCATTGACACTCACAACCCGCCCCGCCTTCTCGGCAGCCTTGCCCCGGGTCGCCAGGCAGTAATACAGCGGCACCGTCACCAGCAGGCCGAACAGCCACGACAGGTCAGCCCCTTCGACGATATTGGAATACGGCCCCACATACAGCGACGTATTGGCAAACGGCAACTGCACCAGGATGCCGCAGGCATAGGCAATGATCGCGTGGTGGTTGAAGCGGCCATAGATGCCGCCGTCGGCACTGAAGATCGAGGCGATGTCGTACTGGCCCTTCTTGATCAGGTAGAAGTCGATCAGGTTGATCGATGCCCACGGTACCAGCACCAGCAGCAGTGCCAGGATCAGGCCGATGAACTGGCCGATGAAGTCCGCCGAGGCATTCAGCGCGACCATGCCACAGCCCACCAGAATCACCGCAGCCAGCACCACCCGCACCTTGATGCTCGGCGTCCACTCGGCGATGAAGGTCTGGATCGCGGTCACGATCGACAGCACCGCGCCATACAGATTGAGGGCGTTGTGGCTGATGATGTTGAGCAGGAACAGCACCATCAGGATCGGGCCCAGCCAGCCGGTGGCCTGCTTGACCGCGTCCATCGCATCGGTACCTTCCGGCACGCACAGCACCGCCACCGCACCAAAGCTGAAGCACAGGATGGTGCCCAGGGTAGCGCCGAAGTAGGTGGCCCAGAACGGCTTGGCAATGCCCACTTCACGCGGCAGGTAGCGCGAGTAGTCGGAGGTATACGGCGAGAAGCTGATCTGCCAGATGGTGCCCAGCGACACGGTGGCGATGAAGCCCGACAGGTTGAACGCGCCACGGCTGAAGAAGTCGGCCGGCAGTTCCTGGGCGAACATCATGATGAAACCGGCCAGCAACGCCGAACCCATCACCCAGGTACCGATGCGGTTGAGGATGTGGATGAAGCGGTAACCGATCACGCCAATGGCGGTGGCACTCAGCGCACCGATCACGATCGCGCCCGGCATCGGCACGCTAGGGGTGATGCCGTGGATGGTCTTGCCCGCCAGGACGATGTTGGAAATGAAGAAGCCGACATAGATCAGCGCGGTGAAGAACACGATCAGCAAGGCGCCGTAGCGGCCGAACTGGCCACGGCTCTGCACCATTTGCGGAATGCCCAGCTGCGGTCCCTGCGCAGAAGCAAGGGCAATGACCACGCCCCCGACCAGATGGCCCAGCACGATGGCGACCAGGCCCCACAACAGGTTCAGGTGGAACACCTGGACCACCATGGCGCCGGTGACGATGGGCAGTGGCGCGATGTTGGTACTGAACCAGAGGGTGAACAGGTCGCGCGCCTTCCCGTGGCGCTCGGCAGGTGGAACGTAATCGACCGTGTGATTCTCGACAAACTGGTGTTGCGACGACGGTTGGGACATAGGATTCAGCTCGAAAGGTCGTTTTTATCTTTGTAAGGAAACCGCATCTAGGCGGCCTCTCAGCTGCGGACCATATTATGGTATTCCAAACTTTTGACAACACTGATGCGTAGGAAAAAACGCCCACTGATCCGCTCGCGCAACCCCTGCGGCAAACCGCCTCACCGCTCAAAGCCACGGTATACGCGGGCTTGAGCCGTTCATCGCGCAATACCCTAGCTTGAAAATTCCGCTTGCAAAATAGGTATTACGGTATACCATCAGACACATCAACGATAAAAACCGCGGACCACCGCAGCCCTATAGAGGTACACCAGATGATCGACGCAACCGTCTACAAGCATGTCCTGGGCTCCTTCCCGTCCGGCGTTACCGTCATCACCACCCTGGACGACGATGGCTCGGTCGTCGGCCTGACCGCCAGCGCCTTCTCCTCCCTGTCGATGGACCCGCCGCTGGTGCTGTTCTGCCCCAACTACACCTCCGACTCCTACCCCGTGCTGATCAGGCAGAAGCGCTTCGCCATTCATCTGTTGTCCGGTGAACAGCAGGCCGAAGCCTATGCGTTCGCCAAGAAGGGCAAGGACAAGGCCAGTGGTATCGAGTGGTCCCTGAGCGAACTGGGCAACCCGATCCTGGCCGGTGCCACCGCGGTCATCGAATGCGAACTGTGGCGCGAATACGAAGGTGGCGACCACGCCATCATGGTCGGCAAGGTGCACAACCTGATCGTCCCTGAAGAGGCGCCACGGCCGATGGTGTACTGCCGCGGCAAGATGGCCAGCCTGCCGGCCTTTGCCTGAAGCCTATTCTGAATCGAGACCGCTGGTGCCAACCCTGCCAGGCGCCAGCCCCTTTCAAGCGTTGAGGAAAGCCCCATGAAATTTTCGTTGTTCGTGCACATGGAACGTTGGGATGAACAGGTCAGCCACCGCCAGCTGTTCGAAGACCTGACCGAACTGACCCTGATGGCCGAGAACGGCGGTTTCAGCACCGTGTGGATCGGCGAACACCACGCCATGGAATACACCATTTCGCCAAGCCCGATGCCGCTGCTGGCCTACCTGGCTGCGCGCACCGACAAGATCCGCCTGGGCGCCGGCACCATCATCGCGCCGTTCTGGAACCCGATCCGCGTGGCGGGCGAATGCGCCCTGCTCGACGTGATCAGCAATGGCCGCATGGAAGTGGGCCTGGCGCGTGGCGCCTACCAGTTCGAATTCGACCGCATGGCAGGCGGCATGCCGGCCACCGACGGCGGCAAGGCCCTGCGCGAAATGGTGCCGGTGGTGCGCAAGCTGTGGGAAGGCGACTACGCCCATGACGGCGAAGTCTACAAGTTCCCCACATCTACCAGCGTGCCGAAGCCGTTCAACGCCACCCCACCGATGTGGATCGCCGCTCGCGACCCGGACTCGCACAACTTCGCCGTGGCCAATGGCTGCAACGTCATGGTCACCCCGCTGATGAAGGGTGACGAGGAAGTGCTGGACCTGAAGAACAAGTTCCAGGCTGCCCTGGACAACAACCCAGGCGTGCCGCGCCCACAACTGATGGTGCTGCGCCACACCCACGTGCACAGCCCGGCCGAGCCGGAAGGCTGGAAAGTCGGCGCCCAGGCCATCTCGCGCTTCTACCGCACCTTCGATGCCTGGTTCGGCAACAAGACCACCCCGGTCAACGGCTTCCTCGAGCCGAGCCCGGAATCGAAGTTCGCCGAAGTGCCGGCGTTCGAGCTGGAGAACATCCGCAAGAACACCATGATCGGCACGCCGGAAGAGGTCATCGCGCGTATCAAGTACTACCAGGAACTTGGCGTCGACGAGTTCAGCTTCTGGTGCGACAACAGCCTGCCCCACGCCGAGAAGAAGAAATCGCTGGAGCTGTTCATCAAGGAAGTGGTGCCGGCGTTCGCCTGATTTCCCATTACCTGAAACATTGCGGGACGCGCCCGCTCCCGTGGGCCCCGTGGCCCGCGTGAGCGGGCTTTTTTTTGGGGATTGATCCGTTGCCTGTACCGGCCTCTTCGCGGGTAAACCCGCTCCCACAGGTATGGCGCAGACCATGAACCCTGTGGGGTACCTGTGGGAGCGGGTTCACCCGCGAAGAGGCCGGTACAGAACGCCACAAAAACCCCGATACACAGCGCCTTTCGTCCCCTCGCAAGAGAAATTTCCAGCCACCTCTTGCACAACAAATATTATGGTATACCATCAGACAACAAGAGCTGATAACCCTCACCAGGAGCCACCCATGAGTTTCGAAATCCGCAAGATCGTCACCTACTCCGAAGAGACCCGCATCGAAGGCGGCAAGGCCACCGACAAGCCGGTGACCATGGTCGGCCTGGCCGTCGTGATCAAAAACCCATGGGCCGGTCGCGGTTTCGTTGAAGATCTGAAGCCGGAAATCCGTGCCAACTGCTCGGACCTGGGTGCCCTGATGGTCGAGCGCCTGACTGCAGCCATCGGCGGCGCCGACAAGATCGAAGCCTACGGCAAGGCCGCAGTCGTCGGTGCCGACGGCGAAATCGAACACGCCTCGGCGGTGATCCACACCCTGCGCTTCGGCAACCACTACCGCGAAGCGGTACAGGCCAAGAGCTACCTGAGCTTCACCAACAAGCGCGGCGGCCCGGGCACCTCGATCCAGATCCCGATGATGCAGAAGGACGACGAAGGCCTGCGCTCGCACTACATCACCCTGGAAATGCAGATCGAAGATGCCCCGCGCGCCGATGAAATCGTCGTGGTCCTGGGCGCCTCCGACGGCGGCCGCCTGCACCCGCGCATCGGCAACCGCTACATCGACCTGGAAGAACTGGCTGCCGAAAAAGCCAACGCTCAATAACAACAACCAAGACGGGCCGGGGCGTGGCGTGCTTACCCGCCGCGCCCGACCTTCAAGGAGCGCCCTCCATGATTCAGCCTGTCGCTGAACGCACACCCGCCGGCACCAGCTACCTGTCCGTCGGCCAGGGCCAACCCGTGGTACTGATTCACGGCGTGGGCCTGAACAAGGAAATGTGGGGCGGTCAGTTCGTTGGCCTGGCCAACGACTACCGCGTCATCGCCTACGACATGCTCGGCCACGGCCAGAGCGCACTGCCAGCCGCGGACATCGGCCTGGAAGGCTATGCCGCCCAGCTCGCCGAACTGCTCGACCACCTGCAGATCGCGCAAGCCACCGTGATCGGCTTCTCCATGGGCGGCCTGGTCGCCCGGGCGTTCGCCCTCGGCTACCCGCAGCGCCTGGCCGCACTGGTAGTGCTCAACAGTGTGTTCAACCGCACCCCCGAGCAGAGTGCCGGCGTTATCGCCCGCGCCGCCCAGGCTGCGCAGCTGGGCCCCGACGCCAACGTCGACGCCGCGCTCGACCGCTGGTTCAGCCGTGAATACAAGGCTGCCAACCCGGCGCAGGTCGCCGCCATTCGCCAGGTGCTGGCGAGCAACGACCCGCAGGGCTACCACACCACTTATTCGCTGTTCGCCACCCAGGACATGTACCGCGCCGCCGACCTGGCCAGTATCCAGGTGCCGACGCTGATCGCCACCGGCGAACTCGACTCGGGCTCCACCCCGGCCATGACCCGCCAGCTTGCCGCCAGCATTCCTGGCGCGCACAGCGTGGTCCTCGCCGAGCAACGGCATATGATGCCGGTGGAAGCACCGCGTGAAGTCAACAAGATGCTGCTGGACTTCCTCGCGCAAGCCCGCACCCTCACCGAATCCGCCAAGGGGATTGTTGCATGACCCTCGTTCGTTTCCAGATGTGCATCGACGGCCAATGGCGCGATGCCCAGAGCGGCAAGACCTTCGACAGCCTCAACCCGGCCACCGCTCAGGCCTGGGCGCAACTGCCCGACGCCGACGAGGCCGATGTGGAGCTGGCCGTGCAGGCCGCCCAGCGTGCCTTCGACAGCAAGGAGTGGCGCAGCATCACCGCCACCGCGCGCGGCAAGCTGCTGCGTCGCCTGGGTGACCTGATTGCCGAAAACAAGGAACACCTGGCCCAGCTGGAAAGCCGTGACAACGGCAAGCTGATCCGCGAAACCCGCGGCCAGGTCGGCTATCTGCCGGAGTTCTTCCACTACACCGCAGGCCTTGCCGACAAGCTTGAAGGCGGCACCCTGCCGCTGGACAAGCCCGACCTGTTCGCCTACACCGTGCACGAGCCGATCGGCGTGGTGGCCGGGATCATCCCGTGGAACAGCCCGCTGTACCTCACCGCAATCAAGCTGGCCCCGGCCCTGGCCGCCGGCAACACCATCGTGCTCAAGCCGTCCGAGCACGCCTCGGCGACCATCCTCGAGCTGGCCCGCCTGGCCCTCGAGGCCGGCTTCCCGGCCGGTGTGGTCAACGTGGTCACCGGCTACGGCCCCAGCACCGGCGCGGCGCTGACCCGCCACCCGCTGGTGCGCAAGATAGCCTTCACCGGCGGCGCCGCCACCGCCCGCCACGTGGTGCGCAGCAGCGCCGAGAACTTCGCCAAGCTGTCGCTGGAGCTGGGCGGCAAGTCGCCGAACATCATCTTCGCCGATGCCGACCTGGACAGCGCCATCAACGGCGCCGTGGCCGGCATCTATGCCGCCTCCGGGCAAAGCTGCGTGGCCGGCTCGCGCCTGCTGGTGCAGGACGAGATCTTCGACGAGTTCGTCGAACGCCTGATCGCTCGCGCCAAGCGCATCCGCATCGGCAACCCGCAGGACGATGCCAGCGAAATGGGCCCCATGGCCACCGCGCAACAGCTGGCCGTGGTCGAAGGCCTGGTGGCCGCGGCCAAGGCCGAGGGCGCCAAGCTGCACATGGGCGGCAAGCGTGCCGAGGTCGAGGGTGACGGCTGGTTCTACGAGCCGACCCTGTTCGAGTGCGACAGCAACTCGATGACCATCATGCAGGAAGAGGTGTTCGGCCCGGTTGCCGCGGTAATCCGCTTCAAGACCGAGGAAGAGGCCCTGGCCATCGCCAACGACTCGCAGTTCGGCCTGGCCGCCGGCATCTGGACCCGCGACCTGGGCCGTGCCCACCGCCTGGCCCGCGACGTGCGTTCGGGGATCATATGGGTCAACACCTACCGTGCCGTGTCGGCCATGGCGCCGATCGGCGGGTTCAAGAACAGCGGCTACGGCCGTGAGAGCGGCATCGATTCGGTGCTGGCCTATACCGAGCTGAAGACGGTGTGGATCAACCTGTCCACCGCGCCGATGCCCGACCCGTTTGTGATGCGCTAAGAGGTAGCACAAGATGATCGAACCAGGCATCTACAAAGACGTGATGGGCTCCTTCCCGTCCGGCGTCACGGTGGTCACCACCCTCGACGCCGACGGTGGCATCGTCGGCATCACCGCCAGCGCGTTCAGCGCGCTGTCGATCGACCCGGCGCTGGTGCTGTTCTGCCCCAACTACGCATCCGACACCTACCCCATCCTGCGTGACAGCAAGCAGTTCGCGATTCACCTGCTGTCCGCCGACCAGACCGCCGAGGCCTATGCCTTCGCCGGCAAGGGCAAGGACAAGGCCAAAGGCATCGACTGGCACCTGAGCGAGCTGGGCAACCCGCTGCTGGCCAAGGCCACGGCGATCATCGAGTGCGAACTGTGGCGCGAGTACGACGGCGGTGACCACGCGATCATCGTCGGCGCGGTGAAGAACCTGGTGCTGCCGGCCGAGCCGGTGACCCCGATGGTCTACCACAAGGGCAAGCTGGGCGCCCTGCCGCCCTTGGGTTGATAGACCGCGTTGGCTTCTTCGCGGGCTCGCCCGCTCCCACAGGTACAGCGCAGGTTTCAGCACCTGTGCAATCCCTGTGGGAGCGGGCAAGCCCGCGAAGAAGCCAACACCGATGACTCTGTTTTGATCCGGAGTACTGCACATGAACAATGAAAAGTACGAAAAAGGCCTGCAGATCCGCACCCAGGTGCTGGGCGAGGACTACGTCAACCGCTCTATCCAGAACGCCGACGACTTCACCAAGCCGTTGCAGGAGCTGGTCACCGAATACTGCTGGGGCCATGTCTGGGGCCGCGAAGGCTTGTCGCTCAAAGAGCGCAGCATGATAAACTTGGCCATGATTTCCGCGCTCAACCGGCCCCACGAGCTCAAGCTGCACATTCGCGGCGCCTTGCGTAATGGCCTGAGCCGTGAACAGATTCGCGAGATCCTGCTCCAGGTCGGCATTTATTGCGGCGTGCCCGCGGCGGTGGACAGTTTCCGCCTGGCCCGCGAAGCGTTCGCTGAAGCCGATGCGGAGTCAACCCGTTAACACCGGGCTGTTCGAACCCACGCAAGGAGCACCCAAGGTTCGTGGTGCTGTTGCGGTTGCGGCCGGGCAACCTCTTTAAGAGCGCACTTGATGAAACGCCAGCCACTCGACGACAGCTTCAAGGTCAACCGCAACCCCGTTACCCTGCGCGAAATCGTGCTCGACAAGCTGCGCGCCGCGATCATGAATTTCCACCTGCTGCCAGGCGACCGCCTGGTCGAGCGCGACCTCTGCGACCGCCTCGGGGTCAGCCGCACCTCGGTGCGTGAAGCCCTGCGCCACCTGGAGTCCGAAGGCCTGGTGGAATTCGCCGACGCCAAGGGCCCGCGCGTGGCCATCATCACCCTGGAAGACGCCCGCGACATCTACGAGCTGCGCTGCGTGCTCGAAGGCCTGATCGTGCAGCTGTTCACCCTCAACGCCAAGGCCAAGGACATCCGCGCCCTGGAACGCGCGCTGGAGGTCAACCGCGAAGCCCTCGAGGAAGGCGAACTGCAACAGGTGCTGGACTCGGTACAAGGTTTCTACGATGTGCTGCTGGAAGGCTCCGGCAACCAGGTGGCGGCCCAGCAGCTGCGCCAGTTGCAGGCGCGCATCAGCTACCTGCGCGCCACCTCGGTGTCGCAGGAGAACCGCCGCGGCGCCAGCAACCGCGAAATGGAAAAGATCGTCGAGGCGATCAAGAGCGGCGACCCGCTGGTTGCCCACCAGGCCTCGGTCGACCACGTCCGCGCCGCCGCCAAGGTGGCCCTGGACTACCTGCGCCAAAAGCAGGATGACAACGTCAAGGTGCGCGAGATGGTCGAGCCCCTGGCCTTGAAGGACCCACGCATATAAGCCACCCACAGGCCAGCGATCATGCCCAACGCCCCGCGCTACTGCCCGCACTGCACCACGGAACTGGCCCGGGGCGTTCCCACAGGCGACACCCACGAACGCCTGCACTGCACCGGCTGCGGCTACATCCACTACATCAACCCGAAGATCATCGCCGGCTGCATCATCGAGCGTGATGGCAAGTACCTGCTGTGCCAGCGCGCCATCCCACCGCGCCCCGGCACCTGGACCTTGCCGGCCGGGTTCATGGAGGCCGGCGAAACCACCGAGCAGGCGGCCCTGCGCGAGGTCTGGGAAGAAAGCGGCGTACGCGCCGAAATCGTCTCGCCGTACTCGATCTTCAGCGTCCCGAGGATCAGCGAGGTCTACATCATCTTCCGCGCCATCGCCACCGAGGAAACCGGGCAGTACGGGGCGGAAACGCTGGCGTACAGGTTCTTCGAACCGGACGAGATCCCGTGGGACGAAATCTACTACCCGGCAATCCGGCAGATTCTCGAGCGCTATATCCTCGAGCGGCAGGCCGGGGTTTATGGCATCTACATGGGCAATGACGACACTGGCAAGGTGCACTTCATTCGCTAGCCTGTACCGGCCTCTTCGCGGGCCTGCCCGCTCCCACCTGTACGGCGCAAAGCTTGAGCAATGTGCTATCCCTGTGGGAGCGGGCAAGCCCGCGAAGAGGCCGGTACAGCCACCAAAAATTCTCGCCAAACGTCTATTCTGGATGCACCCTTAAGGCCTTACGCAAAAGGACCAGCAGAGCACATGGCAAAATGGCTAGACGGCGGCGGGCTGATGGCCGAGCGCATCCGCAACCACGATTGGGCCGCCACCACACTGGGCCCGCTGCAGCACTGGCCCGACCCGCTGAAAACCAGCCTGGCCCTGTGCCTGGCCTCGCGCTTCCCGCAAGCCGTGCTCTGGGGCCCTGACCTGCTCACCCTGCACAACGACGCTTTCTCGCCGATACTCGGGCAAAAGCCCTCGGCCCTGGGCATCCCCTTCCGCGCCGTGTGGCAGGAAGCCTGGGCCGACATCGGCCACATGGCCAACCGCGCCCTGGCCGGCGAGGCGGTGTACATCGAAGACTTCCCGCTCGTCATCGACCGCAACGGCGGCCCCGAACGGGCCTATTTCACCTTCTGCTACAGCCCCATCCGCGACCACGACGGCAAGGTGCTGGGCATGCTCGATACAGTCACCGAAACCACCGCCAGCGTGCTCGCCAACCAGCGCCTGAAATTCCTCGACGACCTTGGCCGCGCCGTGGCAGATGCCACCGACCCGGACCAGATCCTTGCCACTACCACGCGCATGCTGGTCGAGCACCTGCAACTGTCGAGTTGCGCCTATGCGGTGATGGAGCCCGACGAAGACGGTTTCACCATCTGCGGTGACGCTGTGGCGCCCGGCTCGCCGCATCTGTTGGGCCGCTATCGCTTGCAGGATTTCGGCAAGCTGGCGCTCGGCCGCCTGCGCAGTGGCCTGCCGTTGGTCATCCAGGACAACCTGAGCGAGCTGTCCCCCGAGGAAGCTGCCACCTTCCAGGCCATCGGCATTACCGCGACCATTTGCATGCCCCTGATCAAAGGCGGCCGGCTGACCGCGCTGATGGCCATCCACGACAAGGCGCCACGGGAATGGACCCACTATGAACAGGCGCTGATCAGCGAAGTCACCGAGCGCTCCTGGGCGCACGTCCAGCGGGTGCAGGCCCACATCGAAGTGCGCGAGGCCATGGCGGCACTGGAGGCGCTGAATGCCACCCTCGAACAGCGCGTGGATGAACGCACCAGCCAGTTGCTGCACACAGAAGCCGTGCTGCGCCAGGCCCAGAAGCTCGAAGCCATCGGCCAACTGACCGGCGGCGTGGCCCATGACTTCAACAACCTACTGACCATCATTCGCTCGTCGCTGCATTTTCTGCAGCGCCCCAACCTCGATGCACAGCGCCGCGAGCGCTACCTCAAGACCATGTCCGACACTGTCGACCGCGGTACCAGGCTGACCGGCCAGTTGCTGGCCTTCGCCCGCCGCCAGGCCCTGAGCCCGCAAGTGTTCGAGGTTGGGCCACGGCTGGAGGCCATGGCCGACATGCTCGACACGGCCACCGGTGCGCGGATCCAGGTCGAGCTGCAGTTGCCGCAGGCGCCTTGCCATATCCGCGCCGACCTCAACCAGCTGGAAACCGCGGTAATCAACCTGATGCTCAACGGCCGCGATGCCATGGCCGGCGAAGGCACCTTGCAGCTGCGCCTGCAGGCCGACCAGCGCCTGCCCGCCCTGCGCGGCCAGGCGCCACAGCCGGGCCAGTTCGCGGCGATTTCGGTGAGCGACAGCGGTGTCGGCATTGCCGCCGAACTGCTGGAGCGCATCTTCGACCCGTTCTTCACCACCAAGGCACCGGGTGAAGGCACCGGGCTCGGGCTGTCGCAGGTGTTCGGTTTTGCCAAGCAGTCCGGGGGCGATGTGCAAGTGAACAGTGTCCCAGGCCAGGGCACCACCTTTACCTTGTACCTGCCCCAGGAGCCGCCGCCTGAGGCCTAGCGGTCAGCGCCGCCCTTCGGCCAGCATGCGCACGGCCAGGCCCGCCAGCACCGTACCCATCAGCCAGCGCTGAACCTGCTGCCACAACGGGCGACCGGCGAGGAATACGGCGATCGACCCTGCCATGATCGCGATCAGTGCATTGACCGAAACGCTGATGGCGATCTGCGTCGACCCCAGCACCAGCGACTGCAGCAGCACGCTGCCATGCCCCGGCTCGATGAACTGCGGCATCAACGACAGGTACATGACGGCGATCTTGGGGTTTAGCAGGCTGGTGGCAAAGCCCATGGTGAACAGCCGCCGCGGGCTGTCGGCAGGCAGGTCGCGAACCTGGAACGGCGAACGGCCACCAGGGCGCAGCGCCTGCCAGGCCAGGTACAACAGGTACAGCGCGCCACCGATGCGCAGCGCGTCGTAGGCAAAAGGCACGGCCATCACCAGGGCGGTGATGCCCAGCGCGGCGCAGAACATGTAGATGACGAAGCCCAGGGCCACACCACCCAACGAAATCAGCCCGGCCTTGCGGCCCTGGCAGATCGAGCGGGAGATCAGGTAGATCATGTTCGGCCCTGGGGTCAGGACCATGCCGAGGCAGATCAGGGCGAAGGTGAGCAGTTGCGTGGTTTCGGGCATGGGGCACTTCCTGGTTGTGCGTTGAAGTGCTGCGAGTTTATCCGAGGCCATGCATGTCGTCTTTACCCTTGGCACTCGCCTGCCAGGTTAACGCGGCAACCTGTAGGAGCGGCCTTGTGTCGCGATAGGGCTGCAAAGCAGCCCCAGGATTTCAGCGCAGGTGCACAAATCGTCGGGGCTGCTTTGCAGCCCTATCGCGACACAAGGCCGCTCCTACAAGGGCCAGCGCAGGCCAGTGAGTCAGCTGATCTGGCCGGCTATCAAGCCCAGGGCCACCGTGATCATCGCCACCCCCGACACCCGGCCAACCAGCTTCGCCGCCCCCGGCCGGGTGCTCAGCACGGCTTTGGCGCCATAACCGACCAGCGAGTAGATCACCAGCGAACTGCACAGGTGCACCAGGCCCAGCAGCAAGATCTGCAACGGCACCGGCCAGCTCGACTGCGGATCGGTGAACTGCGGCAACAACGCCAGGAACAGCAAAAACACTTTCGGGTTCAGGCCACTGACGCAAAACCCTTTCAATGCCCAGCGGGACCCCGACTCCCCCGCACCATCCTGCCCGGCCGCCGGCAATGCCGGGCTCAGCAGCAGGTTGCCACCCAGCCACAGCAGGTAGCTGCACCCCGCCAGGGTCAGCAAGGTCAGCGCCAGCGGGTGGCCGGCCAGCAGGCTGCCGACCCCGGCCGCCACCACCAGGGTCGCAAGGAAATGCCCCGACAACATCCCCGCCACCGCGGGCATCACCCAGCGCCCGCGCATGCCGGCCGAAATGGCGTAGGCCCAGTCCGCGCCCGGGGTAATCACGAACAGCATCGACACGGCCCAGAACGCCGTCAGAACACTGAGAGCCACTTGAATCTTCCTTTTTCCACTGCTTTGGGATGACGAAAGATTACGGATTCCGCCGAGGGATTTTCTTTCGTATATTCCCCAACAGCCCTCAATTACTGGAAGATCCTTCTCGATGGACAGGACTGATCGAAAAATCCTTGCCGAACTGCAAAAAGACGGTCGGCTATCGGTGACCGAGTTGGCAGACCGTGTGGGGCTCAGCCTGTCGCCCTGCCATCGGCGCTTGAAGGCACTGGAGGAATCAGGGGCGATTCTTGGCTATCACGCCCGCCTGGCGCCGAGCGCCCTGGGGCTGAACTTTGCCGCGCTGGTGTTCGTGACCCTGCGCGAAGTCACCCGCCAGCCGGTAGCGGACTTTGAAGCGGCGCTGGCCGAAATCCCGCAGATCGTCGAGGCGCAGCGGCTGTTTGGCGACCCGGATTACCTGCTGCATGTGGTGGCCAAGGATTTGCCGGCGTTCCAGAAGCTGTATGACGAGCAGCTGACCAGCATTCCCAATGTGAAGCGGTTGAGTTCGACCCTGGTGATGAAAGAGGTGATTCAGGATCGGTTGTTGCCGATGTAGCGTTGTTGCCTGTGCCGGCCCTTTCGCGGGCTCGCCCGCTCCCACCTCGACCGCATTGATTTCAAGCCATGCGCAGTACCTGTGGGAGCGGGTTCACCCGCGAAAGGGCCGGCACAGGCGATCTTTTATCTGCCCTGCAAACGCGCACGGCGCACCACCAAAGCACACCGCTTCTAGCCTCCACAAGGCCCAAACCCCTCTAGCCCAAGCC
>NZ_NEIR01000021.1:0-73769 GCF_002112825.1 Pseudomonas sp. B5(2017) | reverse complement strand
TAGGTAAGCGGTGATAGCCGTGAGCTTGAACTGCTCTGTGTATTTACCCATAGATCCCCCAAGGGTTGGATTGGTGTCCAACTTCTTGGGGGCAGTCCATACCTGTGGGAGCTGGCTTGCCGGCGATGAGGCCCTCACTGCCTGCGCCAATCCTCAGCCATGCAATGTTGCATAGACAACCTTGCACAATAGTTGATGTTCCTGAGCCCGCACTCCGGGTATGCTCAGGGCTGCCTTTTCGAACTGTCCTGATCCAAGGAGCTGCACGCTGTGTTCAAACATGTCGATGCCTATGCCGGCGACCCGATCCTCTCGTTGATGGAAACCTTCAAGGCCGACCCGCGCGCCGACAAGGTCAACCTGAGTATCGGCCTGTACTACGATGAGGCCGGCGTGGTGCCGCAACTGGCGGCTGTGGATGCGGTGGAAAAACGCATCGCCGGCCAGGACCACGAAGCCTCGCTGTACCTGCCGATGGAAGGCCTGGCCAGCTACCGCCAGGCGATCCAGGCACTGCTGTTCGGTGCCGATCACCCAGCCGTGACCGGCGGGCGCGTGGCCACCGTGCAGACCGTGGGCGGTTCCGGCGCCCTCAAGGTCGGTGCCGACTTCCTCAAGCGCTACTTCCCGCAGTCCGAAGTCTGGGTCAGCAACCCGACCTGGGACAACCACCGCGCCATCTTCGAAGGCGCCGGCTTCAAGGTGCACACCTACCCGTACTTCGACCAGGCCACCCGTGGCGTGGACTTCGACGGCATGCTGGCCACCCTGCAGACCCTGCCGGCCAACAGCGTGGTGCTGCTGCACCCGTGCTGCCACAACCCCACCGGCGCCGACCTGGAACAGCACCAGTGGCAACAGGTGGTTGAAGTGGTCAAGGCACGCCAACTGATCCCGTTCCTCGACATCGCCTACCAGGGCTTCGCCGAAGGCCTGGTGGAAGACGCCTACGCCATCCGTGAAATGGCCCGCGCCGGCGTGCCGTGCCTGGTCAGCAACTCGTTCTCGAAGATCTTCTCGCTGTACGGCGAGCGTGTCGGCGGCCTGTCGGTGGTCTGCGACGATGACGCCACTGCCCAGAGCGTGCTCGGCCAGCTCAAGGCTACCGTGCGCCGCAACTACTCCAGCCCGCCCAACTTCGGCGCCCAGCTGGTCGCTGGCGTGCTCAGCGATGCCGCCCTCAATGCCCAGTGGGCCGAGGAAGTCGAAGTGATGCGCAAACGTATCCTCGACATGCGCCAGGCGCTGGTCGATGCCCTGGCCGTGCTGCTGCCAGGCCAGGACTTCCAATTCTTCCTGCGCCAGCGCGGCATGTTCAGCTACACCGGCTTCAGCGTCGAGCAGGTGCGCCGCCTGCGTGACGAGTTCGGCGTGTACCTGATCGACAGCGGCCGCGTATGCATGTCCGGCCTGCGCCCGGCCAACCTGCAACGGGTTGCCGAAGCCTTCGCCGCCGTCCAGAAGTAACACCGCACGGGGCCGCTTTGCGGCCCTTTCGCCGGCAAGCCGGCTCCCACAGAGATAGCGCAAGGCTCAAGCACTGCGCGGTCGGTGTGGGAGCCGGCTTGCCGGCGATCAGGCTGCAGCAGCCTCTGGTTGCAATCCGCTTGTAAAGACAAGTGCAACCGCTCCTCGGAAAAGGGCTTCGCAAGTGCAACCTTTCCGTGCACAATCGCGCTCCCTTTTTCGGTTGAGTTGGGCGAAACGTCTATTTCGCCATTCTCAGCCTGTTGCAGTCTTGCGAGTGGAGCTTCACCCGGAATGAATGAGCAGGCCCCAAGCGTTGAACAACGCTTTGCAGAATCGACCCCCGCCACCCTCGGCAGCTGGTCGCGTCACGACACCACCTGGATGCTGGGCCTGTTCGGCACAGCGATCGGCGCCGGAACCCTGTTCCTGCCGATCAACGCCGGCCTTGGCGGCTTCTGGCCGTTGCTGATCCTGGCCATACTGGCCTTCCCGATGACCTATTTCGCTCACCGCGGGCTGACCCGTTTCGTCCTTTCCGGGCGCAATGACGGCGATATCACCGAAGTGGTCAAGGAACACTTCGGTATTACCGCCGGCGCCTCGATCACCGTGCTGTACTTCTTCGCGATCTTCCCGATCCTGCTTATCTATAGCGTGGCGCTGACCAACACCGTGTCCAGCTTCATGGAGCACCAGCTGCACATGGAGCCGCCGCCACGGGCCATCCTGTCGTTCGTGCTGATCCTCGGCCTGCTGGCCATCGTGCGCTGCGGGGAGCAGGCCACGGTCAAGGTCATGAGCCTGCTGGTCTACCCGTTCATCGTCGCCCTGGCGTTGCTGGGCCTGTACCTGGTGCCGCACTGGACCGGTGGCATTCTCGACAGCGCCACCCAGGTGCCACCGGCCTCGGCCTTCCTGCACACCCTGTGGCTGGCGATTCCGGTGATGGTGTTCTCGTTCAACCACTCGCCGATCATCTCCGCCTTTGCCGTCGACCAGAAGCGCCGCTACGGCGAGCATGCCGATGAGCGTAGCGGCCAGATCCTGCGCCGTGCCCACCTGCTGATGGTGGTGATGGTGCTGTTCTTCGTGTTCAGCTGCGTGCTCACCCTGAGCAGCGCCCAGCTGGCCGAGGCCAAGGCGCAGAACCTGTCGATCCTGTCGTACCTGGCCAACCACTTCAGCAACCCGACCATCGCGTTCGCCGCACCGCTGATCGCCTTCGTGGCCATCGCCAAGTCGTTCCTCGGCCACTACATCGGCGCCAGCGAAGGCCTGAAGGGCATCATCACCAAAGCTGGTGCTCGCCCGAGCGCCAAGGTCCTGGACCGCGTGGTCGCCGCGCTGATGCTGGTGGTGTGCTGGATCGTCGCCACCCTCAACCCAAGCATCCTCGGCATGATCGAGTCGCTCGGTGGCCCGATCCTCGCGGTGCTGCTGTTCCTGATGCCGATGTACGCCATTCGCCGCGTGCCATCCATGCGCAAGTACAGCGGTGCTGCCTCCAACGTGTTCGTGGTGGTAGTCGGCCTGGTTGCGCTGACCTCGGTGGTATACGGCCTGCTGGGCTGATACGCCATCTGCAACAGTAATGCCCGGGTCGCTTGTTGCCACCCGGGCATTTTTTTGTCCACAAGAATTGTCCGGCAACAGAACAATTTCACCTGCCCCCATAGGCACCCGGCCGCCTTCATGCTTAACTCAGTGTCCTTTTCAAACCCCGCATAAGGATTTCGTCATGGCTCAAGTGACTCTCAAAGGCAACCCGGTTCAGGTCAACGGCGAACTGCCGAAAACCGGCGCCCAGGCTCCGGCTTTCTCCCTGGTAGGTGAAGGCCTGGCTGACAAGTCGCTGAAAGACTACGCCGGCAAGCGCAAGGTGCTGAACATCTTCCCGAGCGTCGACACCCCGACCTGCGCTACCTCCGTGCGCAAGTTCAACGCCCAGGCCAACGATGTGGCCAACACCGTGGTGCTGTGCATCTCCGCCGACCTGCCGTTCGCCCAGGCACGCTTCTGCGGCGCCGAAGGCCTGGACAACGTGAAGAACCTGTCGACCCTGCGTGGCCGCGAGTTCCTCGAAAACTACGGCGTGGCCATTGCCGATGGCCCGCTGGCCGGCCTGGCTGCCCGTGCCGTGGTGGTGCTGGACGAAAACGACAAGGTGCTGCACAGCGAGCTGGTTGGTGAAATTGCTGATGAGCCGAACTACGACGCAGCACTGGCTGTGCTGAAGTAAGGGTTGTGGGGTAGGTCGGCTGAGTCCTGTGCCGGCCTCTTCGCGGGTAAACCCGCTCCCACAGGTACGGCACAGGTTTCAAAAGCTGTGATATCCCTGTGGGAGCGGGTTTGCCCGCGAAGGGGCCGGCACAGGCAACCGAAACCTTTCAGCCCGCCACCGCTCCAAGCAACACCCTGAAAACGGCCCGGAACGCGTTCCGGGCCGTTTTCATTTAAAGTTCAACCCCTTGGCAACGTCAGGCAAAGGTAAACCTCTGGTAAAGGCGCTTTGCTAAAACGATGCCAGTGCTTATCGTTCATCCTCCCCAAGTCGTCATTCCGAACAAGGTTCGTTCAACCCATGCAAGCGTCCAATTCCCGTTCCCCTCGTCGCTGGCTCGTAGGCCTGCTGATCCTGCTGCTGGTGGCTGCACTGGCCTGGTGGCTGTGGCCCGCAGCGGCACCTGCGCCTAAAGAAGCCGGTGGCGGGCGCGGTGGCAAGGGCATGGGCATGATGGGCGGTCGCCCGGGCTTCGGCGGCTCCAGCGACCCGGTGCCGGTGCGCGTCGAGCCGGTGCGGGTGGGCGACTTCCCGCTGTACTACAAGGCCCTGGGCACCGTCACCGCGACCAACACCGTCAACGTGCGCAGCCGCGTGGCTGGCGAGCTGGTCAAGATCCACTTCAAGGAAGGCCAGCAGGTCAAGGCCGGCGACCTGCTCGCCGAGATCGACCCGCGCTCGTACCGCATCGCCCTGCAACAGGCCGAAGGCACCCTGGCGCAGAACCAGGCGCAGCTGAAGAACGCCCAGGTCGACCTGGCCCGCTATAAAGGCCTGTACGCCGAAGACAGCATCGCCAAGCAAACCCTCGACACCGCCGAAGCGCAGGTGGCGCAGTTCCAGGGGCTGGTGAAGACCAACCAGGCGCAGGTCAACGACGCCCGCCTGAACCTCGATTTCACCCAGATCCGCGCGCCGATCAATGGCCGCGTGGGCCTGCGCCAGCTCGACCTGGGCAACCTGGTGGCCGCCAACGACACCACCGCGCTGGTGGTGATCACCCAGACCGAGCCGATCAGCGTTGCCTTCACCCTGCCGGAAACCGAGTTGAGCACCGTGCTGGAACGCTACCGCAGCGGCGCCAGCCTGCCGGTCGAAGCCTGGGACCGCAGTGACAGCAAGCTGCAGTCCACCGGCGTGCTGGGCAGCATCGACAACCAGATCGACACCACCACCGGCACCCTCAAGTTCAAGGGCCGCTTCGAGAACAAGGACCTGGCTCTGTTCCCCAACCAGTTCGTCAACGTGCGCCTGCTGGCCGACACCCTCAAGCAGGTGACCATGGCTCCGGCGGCGGCCATCCAGTTCGGCAATGACGGCTCCTTCGCCTACGTGGTCAATGACCAGAACACGGTCAACATCCGCAAGCTCAAGGTCGGCGCCAGCGACGGCGAGAACAGCGTCATTCTCGAGGGCCTGAAGGCCGGCGACCGCCTGGTGCTGGAAGGCACCGACCGCCTGCGCGAAGGCACCAAGGTGGAAGTGGTCGAAGACAGCTCGCAAGTGCCGACCACCCCGGGCCAGCACCTGCAAGGCCAAGAGGCCAAGGGTTCGGCAAGCACTGGTGATGTGCAGCCCGGTAAAGCACAGCCTGGTAGCGCAGCAGGCAAGGCGGGCGCATGAACCTCTCGCGTCTGTTCATCCTGCGGCCGGTTGCCACCACGCTGAGCATGCTGGCCATCGTCCTGGCCGGCCTGATCGCCTACAAGCTGCTGCCGGTTTCCGCCTTGCCGCAGGTGGATTACCCGACCATCCGGGTCATGACCCTGTACCCCGGTGCCAGCCCGCAGGTCATGACCAGCGCCGTTACCGCGCCGCTGGAACGCCAGTTCGGCCAGATGCCGGGCCTGGAGCAGATGGCTTCGACCAGCTCCGGCGGCGCCTCGGTGCTGACCCTGCGCTTCAACCTCGACATGAACATGGACGTTGCCGAGCAACAGGTGCAGGCCGCGATCAACGCTGCCAGCAACCTGCTGCCCAGCGACCTGCCGGCGCCGCCGGTGTATAACAAGGTCAACCCGGCCGACACCCCGGTGCTGACCCTGGCCATCTCCAGCAAGACCATGCCGCTGCCCAAGCTCAACGACCTGGTCGATACCCGCGTGGCCCAGAAGCTCGCGCAGATCAGCGGTGTGGGCATGGTCAGCATCGCCGGCGGCCAGCGCCAGGCAGTGCGGATCAAGGTCAACGTCGATGCCCTGGCCGCCAACGGTCTGAACCTGGAGGATGTACGCACCCTGATCGGCGCCTCCAACGTCAACCAGCCCAAGGGCAACTTCGACGGCCCGACCCGGGTGTCGATGCTCGATGCCAACGACCAGCTGCGCTCCCCTGAGGAATACGCCAACCTGATCCTGGCCTACAACAACGGTGCACCGCTGCGCCTGAAGGACGTCGCGGAAATCGTCGACGGCGCGGAGAACGAGCGCCTGGCTGCCTGGGCCAATGAAAACCATGCGGTGCTGTTGAACATCCAGCGCCAGCCGGGCGCCAACGTCATCGAAGTGGTCGACCGCATCAAGGCCCTGCTGCCGCCGATCACCGACAACCTGCCGGCCGGCCTCGATGTTTCGGTGCTCACCGACCGCACCCAGACCATCCGCGCCGCGGTCAAGGACGTGCAGCACGAACTGCTGATCGCCATCGCCCTGGTTGTAATGGTCACGTTCGTCTTCCTGCGCCGTTTCAGTGCCACCCTCATTCCGTCGATCGCCGTGCCATTGTCGCTGATCGGCACCTTCGGCGTGATGTACCTGGCCGGCTTCTCGGTCAACAACCTGACGCTGATGGCCCTGACCATCGCCACCGGTTTCGTGGTCGACGACGCCATCGTCATGCTGGAGAACATCTCCCGGCACATCGAGGAGGGCGAGACGCCCATGCAGGCTGCGCTCAAGGGCGCCCGGCAAATCGGCTTCACCTTGATCTCGCTGACCTTCTCGCTGATTGCGGTACTGATCCCGCTGCTGTTCATGGCCGATGTGGTCGGCCGCCTGTTCCGCGAGTTCGCCATTACCCTGGCGGTGGCCATCCTGATTTCCCTGGTGGTATCGCTGACCCTCACGCCGATGATGTGCGCGCGCCTGCTCAAGCGCGAGCCCAAGGAAGAGGAACAGGGCCGGTTCTACCGCGCCAGTGGCGCCTGGATCGACTGGCTGATCAGGCACTACGGCAGCGCCCTGCAGTGGGTACTCAAGCGCCAGCCGCTGACGCTGCTGGTGGCCGTGGCCAGCCTGGCGCTCACCGTATTCCTGTACATGGTGGTGCCCAAGGGCTTCTTCCCGGTGCAGGACACCGGGGTGATCCAGGGCATTTCCGAAGCGCCGCAGTCCACCTCGTTCGCCGCCATGAGCGAACGTCAGCAAGCCCTGAGCAAGGTGATCCTGCAGGACCCTGCAGTGCAGAGCCTGTCGTCCTACATCGGTGTCGATGGCGACAACGCCACGCTCAACAGCGGCCGCCTGCTGATCAACCTCAAGCCCCATGGCGAGCGTGATGTCACGGCCAGCGAAGTGATCAACCGCCTGCAGCCGCAAGTCGACCGGCTGGTGGGTATCCGCCTGTTCATGCAGCCGGTGCAGGACCTGAGCATCGAAGACCGGGTCAGCCGTACCCAGTACCAGTTCAGCCTGTCGTCGCCGGACGCCGACCTGCTGGCACAGTGGAGCGGCAAGCTGGTGCAGGCGCTGCAGCAGCGCCCGGAACTGGCCGACGTGGCCAGCGACCTGCAGGACAAGGGCTTGCAGGTGTACCTGGTGATCGACCGCGACATGGCCAGCCGCCTGGGCATCAGCGTGTCGCAGATCACCAACGCCCTGTACGACGCCTTCGGCCAGCGCCAGATCTCGACCATCTACACCCAGGCCAGCCAGTACCGCGTGGTGTTGCAGTCGCAGGATGCGGCGGTGATCGGCCCGCAGGCGCTGGAGTCGATCCACGTCAAGGCCACCGATGGCGGCCAGGTGCGCCTGTCGGCGCTGGCGCGCATCGAGCAGCGCCAGGCCCAGCTGGCCATTTCCCACATCGGCCAGTTCCCGGCGGTGACCCTGTCGTTCAACCTGGCCCACGGCGCTTCGCTGGGCGAGGCGGTGCAGGTGATCGAGCAGGTGCAGAAGGACATCGGCATGCCGCTGGGCGTGCAAACCCGCTTCCAGGGCGCGGCGGAGGCCTTCCAGGCATCGCTGTCGAGCACCTTGCTGTTGATCCTGGCGGCGGTGGTGACCATGTACATCGTGCTGGGCGTGCTGTACGAAAGCTACATCCACCCGGTGACCATTCTTTCGACCCTGCCGTCGGCAGCGGTCGGCGCCTTGCTGGCCTTGCTCATCAGCGGCAACGACCTGGGCATGATCGCCATCATCGGCATCATCCTGCTGATCGGCATCGTCAAGAAGAACGCGATCATGATGATCGATTTCGCCCTCGAGGCCGAGCGCCAGCAGGGCATGAGCCCGCGCGATGCCATCTACCAGGCGGCGCTGCTGCGCTTCCGGCCGATCCTGATGACCACCCTGGCCGCGCTGTTCGGCGCCGTGCCGCTGATGCTCGCCACCGGTTCCGGCGCCGAGTTGCGCCAGCCGCTGGGCCTGGTGATGGTCGGCGGGCTGCTGGTCAGCCAGGTGCTGACGTTGTTCACCACCCCGGTCATCTACCTGTACTTCGACCGCCTGGCCCGCCGCTGGCGCCCGGCCACTGACGTGAAGCAGGCCGAGGCATGAACCTGTCCGGTCCTTTCATCCGTCGCCCGGTGGCGACCATGCTGTTGAGCCTGGCGATCATGCTGCTGGGCGGGGTCAGCTTCGGCCTGCTGCCGGTGGCGCCGCTGCCACAGATGGACTTCCCGGTGATCGTGGTGTCGGCCAACCTGTCCGGCGCCAGCCCGGAAGTGATGGCCTCCACCGTGGCCACGCCGCTGGAGCGCAAGCTGGGCAGCATTGCCGGGGTGACCACCCTGACCAGCAGCTCCAACCAGGGCTCCACACGGGTGATCATCGGCTTCGAGATGGGCCGCGACATCGACGGTGCGGCGCGCGAGGTGCAGGCGGCGATCAACGCCACCCGCAACCTGCTGCCCAGCGGTATGCGCAGCATGCCCACCTACAAGAAGATCAACCCGTCGCAGGCACCGATCATGGTGCTGTCGCTGACTTCGGACGTGCTGCAGAAGGGCCAGCTGTACGACCTGGCCGACACCATCCTGTCGCAGAGCCTGGCCCAGGTGCCCGGGGTAGGGGAGGTGCAGATCGGCGGCAGTTCGTTGCCGGCGGTGCGCATTGCCGTGGAGCCGCAATTGCTCAACCAGTACGGCCTGTCGCTGGATGAAGTGCGCACTGCGGTGTCCAACGCCAACCAGCGCCGGCCGATGGGCTTTGTCGAGGATTCCGAGCGCAACTGGCAGGTGCGTGCCAATGACCAGCTGGAAAGCGCCAAGGACTACGAGCCCGTGGTGATCCGCCAGCAGAACGGCACCATCCTGCGCCTGTCCGACGTGGCGACCATCACCGACGGCGTCGAGAACCGCTACAACAGCGGCTTCTTCAATGACCAGAGCGCGGTGCTGCTGGTGGTCAACCGCCAGACCGGCGCCAACATCATCGAAACGGTCGACCAGATCAAGGCGCAGCTGCCGGCCCTGCAATCGCTGCTGCCGGCCAGCGTGCAACTGAACGTGGCCATGGACCGCTCGCCAGTGATCAAGGCAACCCTCAAGGAAGCCGAGCACACCCTGCTGATCGCCGTGGTGCTGGTGATCCTGGTGGTCTACCTGTTCCTCGGCAGCCTGCGGGCCTCGCTGATCCCCAGCCTGGCGGTGCCGGTGTCACTGGTGGGCACCTTCGCAGTCATGTACCTGTGCGGGTTCTCGCTCAACAACCTGTCGCTGATGGCGCTTATTCTTGCCACCGGCCTGGTGGTAGACGACGCCATCGTGGTGCTGGAGAACATCTCCCGGCACATCGAGGACGGCCAACCGCCGATGAAGGCGGCCTTCCTGGGTGCCAAGGAAGTGGGTTTCACCTTGCTGTCGATGAACGTGTCGCTGGTGGCGGTGTTCGTCTCCATCCTGTTCATGGGCGGCATCGTGCGCAACCTGTTCCAGGAGTTCTCCATCACCCTGGCGGCGGCGATCATCGTGTCGCTGGTGGTGTCGCTGACCCTCACGCCGATGCTGTGCGCCCGCTGGCTCAAGCCGCACCAGGCCGAGCAGAACCGCCTGCAGCGCTGGAGCGACCAGCTGCACCAGCGCATGGTCGATGCCTATGACCGCAGCCTGGGCTGGGCCTTGCGCCACAAGCGCCTGACGCTGATCAGCCTGCTGGCCACCATCGGTATCAACATCGCCCTGTACGTGGTGGTGCCCAAGACGCTGATGCCGCAGCAGGACACCGGCCAGCTGATGGGCTTCATCCGTGGCGACGACGGCCTGTCGTTCAGCGTGATGCAGCCGAAAATGGAAATCTACCGCCGCGCCTTGCTGGCCGACCCGGCAGTGCAGAGCGTTGCCGGCTTCATCGGCGGCAACAGCGGCACCAACAACGCCATGGTGCTGGTGCGCCTGAAACCGATCAACGAGCGCAAGATCGACGCGCAGAAGGTGATCGAGCGCCTGCGCAAGGAAATGCCCAAGGTACCCGGCGGGCGCCTGTTCCTGATGGCCGACCAGGACCTGCAACTGGGCGGCGGGGGGCGCGACCAGACCTCTTCGCAGTACCTGTACTCCCTGCAGAGCGGTGACCTGACGGCCCTGCGCGAATGGTTCCCGAAAGTGGTGGCGGCGCTGCGTGCACTGCCGCAACTGACTGCCATCGACGCCCGCGACGGTGCCGGCACCCAGCAGGTGACCCTGGTGGTCGACCGCGACCAGGCCAAGCGCCTGGGCATCGACATGGACATGGTCACCACGGTGCTGAACAACGCCTACAGCCAGCGGCAGATCTCCACCATCTACGACAGCCTCAACCAGTACCAGGTAGTGCTGGAGATCAACCCGAAGTACGCCTGGGACCCGAGCACCCTCGAGCAGGTACAGGTGATTACCGCCGACGGTGCCCGCGTACCGCTGTCGAGCATCGCCCACTACGAGAACAGCCTGGCCAACGACCGGGTCAGCCACGAAGGCCAGTTCGCCGCCGAAAGCATCGCCTTCGACGTCGCCGAAGGCTACAGCCCCGACCAGGCCATGGCGGCGCTGGAGCGTGCGGTGGCCAAGCTGGGCTTGCCCGAGGAAGTGATCGCCAAGCTTGGTGGTACCGCCGATGCCTTCGCCAAGACCCAGGAAGGCCAGCCGCTGATGATCCTTGGCGCGCTGGTGCTGGTCTACCTGGTGCTGGGCATCCTCTACGAAAGCTACATTCACCCGCTGACCATCCTCTCGACACTGCCCTCGGCCGGCGTCGGTGCCTTGCTGGCGCTGTACGTCACCGGCGGCGAGTTCAGCCTGATCTCGCTGCTGGGGCTGTTCCTGCTGATCGGCGTGGTGAAGAAGAACGCCATCCTGATGATCGACCTGGCCTTGCAGCTGGAGCGCCACCAGGGCCTGACACCGGAAGAGTCGATCCGTCGGGCCTGCCTGCTGCGCCTGCGGCCGATCCTGATGACGACCCTGGCGGCCATCCTCGGTGCCTTGCCGCTGCTGCTGAGCCGCGCCGAAGGCGCGGAAATGCGCCAGCCACTGGGCCTGACCATCATTGGCGGCCTGGTGTTCAGCCAGATCCTCACCCTTTACACGACACCGGTGGTCTACCTGTACCTGGACCGCCTGCGTCACCGTTTCAACCGTTGGCGTGGCGTGCGCACCGACGCCGCCCTGGAAACCCCGCTATGACTTTTGCCCAGACCCCACTTCACCGCGCCCTGCAGACGCTGACCCGCGGGCGTGGCTCGCGCCTGCTCGGCGCCGGGTTGTGCGTCGCCTTGCTCAGCGCCTGCACCCTGAGCCCGGACTACCACCGCCCGGAGCTGAGCAGCACGGCGCAGTTCAAGCATGCCGAAGGCTGGACCCAGGCCACGCCGTCCGATGCCATCGCCCGCGGCGCCTGGTGGGAAATCTACGGCGATGCCGGGCTCAATGCGCTGGTCGAAGAGCTCAACCGCAGCAACCAGACCGTAGCGCAATCGGAGGCCCAGTACCGCCAGGCCCAGGCGCTGGTGCGCAGCAGCCGGGCGGCATTGTTCCCTAGCCTGGACCTGAGCGTCGGCAAGAACCGTTCGGCCCAGGGCACCGGTAGCTCCAGCTCGAGCTTGTCCAACAACAGCAGCGGCATTCGCAACACCTACAACGCCCAGCTCGGCGTCAGCTGGGAAATCGACCTGTGGGGCAAACTGCGCGAAACCCTCAATGCCAACGAAGCCAGTGCCGAAGCCAGCCTGGCCGACCTGGCCTCGATCCGCCTCAGCCAGCAGTCGGAACTGGTGCAGAACTACCTGCAGTTGCGGGTGATCGACGAGCAGAAGCGCCTGTTGGAAGCCACCGTGGCAGCTTATGAGCGTTCCCTGCGGATGAACGAAAACCAGTACCGCGCCGGCGTCGCCGGCCCGGATGCGGTGGCCCAGGCGCGTACCCAGCTCAAGAGCACCCAGGCCGACCTGATCGACCTGATCTGGCAGCGCGCGCAGTTCGAGAACGCCATTGCCGTGTTGCTGGGCAAGGCCCCGGCGGACTTCGCCCTGGCCGACAGCAAGGCCATTCCGGCGCTGCCGCAAATTCCGGTGGCATTGCCTTCGCAGTTGCTGGAGCGACGCCCGGACATCGCTGCGGCCGAGCGCAACGTGATGGCTGCCAACGCCAACATCGGCGTGTCGCGGGCGGCGTATTTCCCGGACCTGAGCCTGAGCATGAGTGGCGGTTACTCCAGCAGCAGCTTCAGCAACTGGATCGAACTGCCCAACCGCTACTGGTCCGTAGGCCCGCAGCTGGCGCTGACCTTGTTCGACGCCGGCAAGCGCAGTGCCGAGGTGGACCGCACGGTGGCGGTATATGACCAGACCGTGGCGCAGTACCGCCAGACCGTGCTCGACGGCTTCAAGGAAGTGGAAAACCTGCTGGTGCAGTTGAAGGTGTATGGCGATGAGGCGGTGGTGCGCCAGGAGGCACTGGATGCCGCTCGCGAGTCGCTGCGCCTGACCGAGAACCAGTACCGCGCCGGGCTGATCGGCTACCTGGATGTGGTCAACGTGCAGACCACGGCGCTGAGCAACGAGCGCAGTGTGTTGAACCTGCTGCAGGGGCGGCTGGTGGCAAGCGTGCAGCTGGTTGCCGCGCTGGGTGGTGGTTGGGATGCGGAACAGGCGTTTGCCGAGCAGGACTGAAATATTGGCAGTGCTTTGTGGGAGCGGCCTTGTGTCGCGAAAGGGCCGCAAAGCGGCCCCAGGTTCTCGGCACAATGGCTGATATTGCTGGGGCTGCTTCGCAGCCCTTTCGCGACACAAGGCCGCTCCCACAAAAGAGAGTGCATTCCTGCGAGGCCGTATAGCGTCTTCCATTTGGATCCATTCCCATTCGCAAAAACCCCGTGCGTTTCGCCTAAGCTTGAGTACAATCGTCAGCTTTTTCCGGGCCTCCCGTCCCGTCGCTGGAACTCCCAATGCTGACCGGTAGCTACTCCTCTTCGCTGGTGTTGATTTCGCTGTGCGTGGCAATCCTGGCGTCCTATACCGCCCTTGACCTGACCGGCCGCATCGCCACGGCCAAAGGCCGGGCTGCCTGCCTGTGGATGGGGGGTGGCGCGCTGGCCATGGGCATCGGCGTGTGGTCGATGCACTTCATCGGCATGCTCGCCTTCAGCCTACCCATCGATCTGGGCTACGACCTTGCCCTGACCGCGTTCTCGCTGCTGATTGCCGTGTTGTCCTCGGGCTTTGCCTTGTGGCTGGTCAGCCAGCCGAGCCTGCCGTGGCAGCAGCTGGCGCTTGGCGCGCTGATCATGGGCGCCGGCATCGCCTGCATGCACTACACCGGCATGGCCGCGCTGCGCATGCTGCCGGGCATCGACTATGACCCGACGCTGTTCGGGGCCTCGCTGCTGATTGCCGTGGGCGCCTCGGCAGCGGCGTTGTGGATCGCCTTCCGTCTGCGCGCGCACACCCCTTATGTGCGGCAGATTCGCGGCCTGGCGGCGGTGGTGATGGGCTTTGCCATCGTCGGCATGCACTACACCGGCATGGCCGCGGCGAATTTCCCTGAAGGCAGCTTCTGCGGTGCGCTGGCCGGGGGAGGCCTGCAAGGCGACGGCCTGGTCTACCTGGTGCTGATCACCACCCTGGCGGTACTGGCGGTGGCCTTGCTCACCTCGGTGCTGGACGCCCGCCTGGAGGCACGCACCGCCGAGCTGGCCCGTTCGCTGACCCTGGCCAACCAGGAACTGACCCAGCTGGCCCTGCACGACACCCTCACCGACCTGCCCAACCGTACTTTGCTGGCCGACCGCATCGAGCAGGCCATCGCCAAGGTAGCGGAGCAGGGCGGCTGCTTTGCCCTGATGTTCATCGACCTGGACGGTTTCAAGCCCGTCAACGATGCCTTCGGCCACCACGTCGGCGACTTGCTGCTCAAGGCGGTGGCGACACGCCTGCGCGGGCACCTGCACAGCCAGGACACGTTGGCGCGCATCGGCGGCGACGAATTCGTGCTGCTGGTGCAGCTGCGCGAGCCGAACGATGCCATGGATGTGGCGGTCAAGCAGGTCAACCTGGTATCACGGCCGTTCCGCGTGGCCGAGCATGACCTGCAGCTGACAGCGAGCCTGGGCATCGTCCTGTACCCGGGCAATGGCCAGGACCAGCACGAGCTGTTGCGCAATGCCGACGCCGCCATGTACCACGCCAAGAGCGCCGGCAAGAATGGCTACAGCTTCTTCGACGTGTCGATGAACAGCAACGCCCGCCAGCAATTGCAGCTACTGCAGGACCTGCGCCAGGCCCTGGAGCAGCGTCAGTTCCGCCTGCACTACCAGCCCAAGTTCGACGCTCAGAATTGCCAGCCGATCGGTGCCGAGGCCTTGCTGCGCTGGGAGCACCCGCAGCAGGGCCTGTTGCTGCCCGACCGTTTCATCGGCCTGGCGGAAAAGACCGGCCTGATCATTCCCATTGGCGAATGGGTGCTCATCGAGGCCTGCCGGCAGATGCGCCAGTGGCTGGACCAGGGGCACCACGGCTGGCGCATGGCGGTGAACCTGTCGGCCATCCAGTTCTGCCATGCCGGGCTGGTCGAGAGCGTGGCCCGGGCCCTGCAGCAGAACAGCCTGCCGGCCAACTGCCTGACCCTGGAAATTACCGAAACCACCGCCATGCACGACGCCGATGCCAGCCTGACGGTGCTGCAGCGGCTGTCCGACATGGGCGTGGACCTGTCCATCGATGACTTTGGCACCGGCTATTCCAGCCTGATGTACCTCAAGCGCCTGCCGGCCAACGAGCTGAAGATCGACCGCGGTTTCGTGCGCGACCTGGAGCAGGACAGCGACGATGCGGCGATCGTTTCGGCAATTGTGGCGCTGGGCCAGGCGCTGGGCCTGCGCATCGTCGCCGAAGGAGTCGAGACTGACAGGCAGCAGGACTTCCTGACCCGCTTGGGCTGCGATTCGCTGCAAGGCTACCTGCTGGGCCAGCCGGTGCCGGCCGAGCAGTTCATGGGCAAGTTGCAGGCCATGCGCCAGGAAAGTACCGCAGCGGGCTAGACCGCGTCGCGCAGGGGGAAGGCGGGCATGAAGGTATCCATCTCCGCCTCGACGGCCTCGATGATGCGCTCTACATCGGCGGCGGCCATGATCGCCGAGCAGGGGATGCCGGCAATCGCCAGCAGGGTTTCGCCGGTGGCGCGGTCGAACAGCCGCGCGACCATGCTGCGCGGCGCATCCATGCTGGCTTCGAAGCCCAGCGGGTGGAAATGCCAGCGCATCACCTGGCAGGCGTTGGGGAACGTCATCTTGTTCATGCCAGCCTCCTTGTCCGTACCTGGACGTGGTGAGCGGGTGGCCACATCGATGCGGCCGCCGGGAAAGTAACCATAGCACCTGTCACGGAGTATTCTCGGCTGCAAATACGACAAATGTGCTAATGCATGACAGCGGTCACATCCTTGTCATGCAGGGCATTTGGCGCAGGGCCGCAAGGCAAACGTTTTCCCGGCACGTTGACGGCAGATAACCCGCCAGGTTCTGCCACTTTGATCGACATTCCCGCACGATGTTTTCGGACGAGCGGTGCGATCAGCCGAGCAGCCCGGCAGCGATGTTGATGGTGAACCCCAGGATCGCGGTATTGAAAACGAACCCCACCAGCGAATGCGCCAGCACCACCCGCCGCAGGTCCCGCCCGGCAACGCCCACATCGGAGGTTTGCACGGCCATGCTGATGGTGAACGAGAAGTAGTGAAAGTCCCAGTAATCGGGGTTGCGTTCGCCATCGGTGAAGCGCAGCGGCGGTTCGTGGTTTTGTCCGGTATAGAACAGCCGCGCGTAGTGCAGGCTGAAAATGCAGCCGATCAGCAGCCAGGAGCCGGCCACGGTCAGGCCGGTATAGAGGTAGTGCAGGGCCAGCGCCGTGCCTTGCAGGCCACGGCTGGATACCAGTTGCAAGGTGACGGCGGCGAGGCTGGCGATGGCGGCGATGCACACGGTAAGCAGGACCAGGCCGGCGTTTTCGTCTTCGACGCGGGCGATCTTGCGTACCTTTTCCGCATTGGCGCTCCAGCTCAGGTAGAGCACCAGCAGCAGGTATAGCCACACGCCAAGGTTCCAGCCGGCGAGGATGTGCTGAACGCTGTCGCCGGCAGGGATCAGCCAGGCGCCGAGCAGGCCGACCACAGTGGCGATGCTCAGGCGCGGGTGGGTGTGGGTCAGGCGGTGGAAAGCCATGGGGCCTCTTTTGCGGGGTGCATGGCTTCTACTCTAGACCGTCATGAGGCAGATGAGCGGCATGCGCGGTCCATGTAGGAGCGGCCTTGTGTCGCGAAAGGGCCGCAAAGCGGCCCCGACAATTCCTGGAGGCGCGAAGATCCTGGGGGCGCTTCGCACCCCTATCGCGACACAAGGCCGCTCCTACAAAAAGCGGGCTGCGTGGCCTGATGTTTCTTTGCTGCCGCCCATCGCGCGGCATTGCAACTCTCAGTAAACTGCACGCTCCAACACCAACATCCGTTGAACTCGAGGTTTCTGCATGACGCTCAGTCCTTTGGCAGGCAAGCCGGCTCCGGCCAGCGTGCTGGTCGATATTCCCCGACTGCTCACCGCCTACTACACCGGCCGCCCCGACGCTGCCGTGGCGGCCCAGCGGGTGGCCTTCGGCACCTCGGGGCACCGGGGCACTTCGCTTGAATTGAGTTTCAACGAGTACCACGTCCTGGCCATTACCCAGGCCATTTGCCTGTATCGCCAGGAGAAGGGCATCGATGGTCCGCTGTTCATCGGCGCCGACACCCACGCACTGTCGGCACCGGCTACTGCCAGCGCCCTGGAAGTGCTGGCGGCCAATGGCGTGCAGGTAATGCTGTCCAAGGACGACGAATACACGCCGACGCCGGCTGTTTCCCATGCCATCCTCTGCCATAACCGTGGCCGCCAGCAGGGCCTGGCCGACGGCATCGTCATCACCCCGTCGCACAACCCGCCGCAGAGTGGTGGCTTCAAATACAACCCGCCCAATGGCGGCCCGGCCGACAGCGACGTGACCAAGTGGATCGAGGCCAAGGCCAACGAACTGCTGGCCGCTGACCTGGCGGGCGTCAAGCGCATGGACCATGCCCAGGCGCTGCAGGCCTCCACCACCCAGCGCCACGACTACGTGAGCAACTACGTGGCCGACCTGGAAAACGTCATCGACTTCGACGTCATTCACGGCGCCAAGCTGCGCCTGGGCGTCGACCCGCTGGGCGGGGCAGGGGTGCGCTACTGGTCGGCGATTGCCGAGCATTACCAGTTGGACCTGGAAGTGGTGAACACCGAGGTCGACCCGACCTTCCGCTTCATGACCGTCGACTGGGACGGCCAGATCCGCATGGACCCGTCCTCGCCCTATGCCATGCAGGGCCTGATCGGCCTGCGCGAACGTTTCGACGTGGCCTTCGCCTGCGACCCGGACCACGACCGCCATGGCATCGTCACCCCCGATGGCCTGCTGCAGCCGAACAACTACCTGGCCGTGGCCATCGACTACCTGTACCGCCACCGCCCGCAATGGCGCAGCGATGCCGCCGTCGGCAAGACCGTGGTCTCCAGCGGCCTGATCGACCGCGTCACCCAGCGCCTGGGCCGTGAGCTGTACGAAGTGCCGGTGGGCTTCAAGTTCTTCGCCCAGGGCCTGTTCGACGGCACGTTGGGCTTTGGTGGCGAGGAAAGCGCGGGGGCTTCGTTCCTGCGCCGCGATGGCTCGGTCTGGGCCACCGACAAGGACGGGCTGATCCCGGCCTTGCTGGCTGCCGAGATGACTGCCCGCACCGGGCGCAACCCGAGCCAGGCCTACGCCGACCTGACCGAGGCGCTGGGCAAGCCGTTTGCCACCCGTGTCGAAGCCAAGGCCGATGCCCGGCAAAAGGCTTTGCTGAGCAAGCTGGCGCCGGAGCAGGTGAAGTCGACCGAGCTGGCGGGTGAGCCGATCGTGCAGATCCTCAGCCATGCACCGGGCAACGGCCAGGCGATCGGTGGGCTGAAGGTGATGACCGCCAATGGCTGGTTCGCCGCACGCCCTTCGGGCACCGAGGACATCTACAAGATCTACGCCGAAAGCTTCATCGACGAGGCGCACCTGCAGCGCCTGGTGCAGGAAGCGCAGGTGCTGGTGGATGCGGCGATTGCCTGACAGGTAACAAACCGCTTGGTTCTGCGGCCACCGCAGGGCCTTCCTGCTGTCGGCGACAGTGGGTTTCTAGCCCATTTCAAAAGCTGGCGCGCTCCCTGTAGGAGCGGCCTTGTGTCGCGAAAGGGCCGCAACGCGGCCCCAGGATTGATGCGCAACAGTTGAAATTGCCGGGGCTGCTTTGCAGCCCTTTCGCGACACAAGGCCGCTCCTACAGGTTGGACCGATCGGTCAGACCGAATCAGGCACCACGGCGATCACATCGATCTCCATCAGCCACTCGGCCTGGGCCAACCCAGCCACCACCAGCCCGGTAGAAATCGGGAACACGCCCTTGAGCCACTTGCCTACCTCCTTGTACACCGGCTCGCGGAAGCGCGGGTCGGTGATGTAGGTGGTGGTCTTGACGATGTGCGACAGGTCCGAGCCGGCTTCTTCGAGCAGTTGCTTGACGTTCTTCATCGCCTGCTCGGCCTGCGCCCGTGGGTCACCCAGGCCCACCAGGTTGCCTTCGAAGTCGGTGCCGACCTGGCCGCGCACGTAGATGGTGTTGCCGGCGCGTACCGCCTGGCACAGGTCGTTGTCCAGGGTCTGGTTGGGGTAGGTGACCTTGGTGTTGAACATGCGGATGCGAGTATGGGTAGGCATCAGTGGGCTCCGAGGGTGCTGACGTTGCTGATCTTGGGTTGTTGCTGCTCGTCCGCTGCGCGTTGTTCGCGGTCGCGGTAGGCGGTATAGGTGCGTTGCGTGGCGATGTGGCCGGCGACGTGCTTGGCGTCGTGCCACACGCCCCAGATGAACGACGAGCCACGGCGCGACAGCCAGGGCAGGCCAAGGAAGTACACACCCGGCTCGCGGGCCACGCCGCGTTGGTGCTGGGGCTTGCCGTTGGCGTCGAAGGTGTCTACCTGCAGCCAGCTGAAGTCGACACCGTAACCGGTGGCCCAGATGATGCTGGTAACGCCGGCCTTGGCCAGGTCCAGTTGCTGCAGCGGGTTGCGCATGCACTCCGGGTCGGCCAGGCGTTTGCGGGCTTCGGGCTCTTCCGGCAGGTCCAGGCCGTTGCGTTCGATGTAGGCATCGGCGGCATCCAGCAGGGCCAGGTAGTTTTCGTCGCCGCGGTTGATGTTCTCGACCAGGTTGTCCTGGAAGCGCGCCACGCCGTTCTCGAACGACTGGGTCAGGCCGACCAGGGTCATGCCCTGGTGGGCGAGGGCGCGGAAGTCCACGGTGTGGCCGCCACGGGCGCCACTGACGGCAATGGTCACGTGCTCGCGGCCAGGCTTGGCGATTTCCGCATCCCACTCACCCAGCACGCCCAGCCACCAGCAGAAGTCGCGGTTGCGGTAAGCGCGTGGCGGGCGATCGTGGGCACCGACCGAGAGGTACACCTGGCGCCCGGCACGCATCAGTTCTTCGGCGATCTGCACGCCCGAGGAACCGGCGCCGACCACCAGCACAGCGCCTTCTGGCAACTGCTCGGGGTTGTAATAGGCAGCGGAGTGGATCTGGTGCAGGTTGCTGTCTTTCGGCGCGATGGCCGGGATCACCGGTTTCTGGAACGGGCCAGTGGCGGCGACCACGCGGTTGGCGCGAATCACGCCTTCATTGGTTTCGATGGTAAAACCGGGGCGGTCGCTGTTGCGCAGCACTTTCTTCACTTCGATGCCGGTGCGTACGGGCAGGTTGTACTTGCGTACGTACTGCTCGAAGTAGTCGGCCACCTGGTCCTTGCCGGCGAAGGCGTCGGCGTCGAGGTTGAATTCCAGCCCCGGGAAGCGGTCGTGCCAGACCGGGCCGTTGGCCACCAGCGAGTCCCAGCGGCCGGTGCGCCAGGCCTCGGCGATACGCTTGCGCTCCAGCACCAGGTGCGGCACGCCAAGCTTGCTCAGGTGTTCGCTCATGGCCACGCCGGCCTGGCCGGCGCCGACGACGAGGGTGTCGATTTCGAGGTTGTTCAGTGTCATGTCCGAGCCCTTGTTCAGGCGGTTTTTGTCAGGTCGGTTTGGAGGACCGCCGTTGCCTGGGGCCAGACTAGGGATGCCGTGGAAATGGCGAAAATAGTATTTAGCTGGGGCTTGCCGATAAAACGGCGAAGGCCTTGATTGCTGCCGCCTGCAGCGGTACCCGCAGCAGCTTTGCCGGGGTTTTTCCGGAACGTTTCGTGGTCATAGTTTTTTCCTCTGCAAACCCTCGGAAAAAGGTCGTTTCGCCGGCCGAAAGGTTCCACCCAGAATGCCGTGTATCGCACAGCACAACAGGAACCATGACATGACTTTTTCCATCATCGGTCGTTGCCAGGAAACCGGCCAGGTCGGTATCGCCATCAGCTCTTCGAGCATCGCCGTGGGCGCCCGCTGCCCCTGGGTGCGTGCCGGTGTGGGTGCGGTCGCCACCCAGAACATCACCTTGCCGGCGCTGGGCCCGCAGATTCTCGATGCCCTGGAACAGGGCCAGTTGCCGCCTGCCGCTGCGCTGGACCGGGTGCTGAGCGCCAATGGCTGGAGCGAGTACCGCCAGCTCACGGTGATCGACAGCCATGGCCAGGTGGCGCTGTTCACTGGCAAGGAAGCCCTGGGCACACACCACGCCGTGGCCGGTGAGCAATGTGCGGCGGCAGGCAACCTGTTGGCCTCGACCCAGGTGATCGAGGCGATGGTGCAGGCCTTTGAACAAGCCGGCGGGCATCTGGCCGACCGCCTGCTGGCGGCCATGCACGCGGCGATGGCCGCAGGCGGCGAGGCGGGGCCTGTGCACTCGGCGGCGTTGAAGATTGCCGGCGAGCTGACCTGGCCGCTGGTGGACCTGCGCGTGGACTGGGCCGAGGCCGACCCGATCGGCGTGCTCGATGGCCTGTGGCAGGCGTATCGGCCGCAGATGCAGGACTACGTCACCCGCGCCCTCAACCCGACTGCCGCGCCAAGCTACGGGGTGCCGGGCGATGAGTGAATTTGCCAGCCGCGCGCTGCTGGCCAGGCTGATCGGCTTTGCCACCGTCAGCCGGGATTCCAACCTCGAACTGATCAGCTTCATCCGCGACTACCTGGCCGAGCTGGGGGTGGAAAGCGAACTGTTCCATAACCCGGAAGGCACCAAGGCCAACTTGTTCGCCACCATCGGCCCCCGGGACGTTGGCGGCGTGGTGCTGTCCGGGCATACCGATGTGGTGCCGGTGGACGGCCAGGCCTGGACAGTCGAGCCGTTTGCCCTGAGTGAGCGCGACGGGCGCCTGTATGGGCGCGGCACGGCCGACATGAAGGGCTTCATCGCTTCGGTGCTGGCGGCTGTACCGGCGTTTCTCGCCCAGCCGTTGCGCATGCCGGTGCACCTGGCGTTCTCCTACGACGAGGAAGTCGGCTGCCTGGGGGTGCGCTCGATGCTGGCTGCGCTGGATCAGCGCCCGCACAAGCCACGGCTGTGCCTGATTGGCGAACCCACCGAACTCAAGCCGGTGCTGGGGCACAAGGGCAAACTGGCGATGCGTTGCCAGGTACATGGCGCGGCCTGCCACTCGGCGTACGCACCGTATGGGGTGAATGCCATCGAGTATGCGGCGAAGCTGATTGGCAAGCTGGGTGATATCGGTGATGCCCTGGCGTTGCCGGAGCATCACGACGAGCGCTTCGACCCACCGTTCTCCACTGTGCAGACTGGTGTGATCAAAGGGGGCAGGGCGCTGAACATCGTGCCGGCAGAATGCGAATTCGATTTCGAAGTGCGGGCCTTGCCGGGGTTCGAGGCGCAGGCAGTGGCCGACCAGTTGCAAACCTATGCCGAGGCCGAATTGCTGCCGCGCATGCGCAAGGTCAATGCGGCCAGCGCCATTCACCTGCAGCCGTTGAGTGCGTATCCGGGGCTGGCCACGCCAGCGGATAGCGAGGCGGCTGGCCTGGTGGCGTTGCTTAGTGGTTCGGATGAGTTCGGTACGGTGGCGTTTGGTACCGAAGGAGGGCTGTTCGACCAGGCGGGCATCCCGACTGTGGTGTGTGGGCCTGGGAGCATGGACCAGGGGCACAAGCCGGATGAGTTCGTCAGCGTCGAGCAGTTGCGGGGGTGTGATGCCATGTTGCTGAGGCTGGTGGATTACCTCAGGCAGGGTTGATTGCGCTGGCTTCTTCGCGGGTGAACCCGCTCCCACAGGATCTCGTCAGTCTCAAGGGCTGTGCAGTACCTGTGGGAGCGGGCGTGCCCGCGAAGGGCTGCAAAGCAGCCCCAATCAAGGTTTCAGAAGGTAGCCTTGACCTGCAGGCCAACCACCAGCGCGTTGTCGATGTCCTTCCCGTAGAACGCGCCCGGCTCGATGATGTACTGCACATCCGGGCGCAGGTTCAGCCACGGCGTGGCCTGGTAGCCATAGCTCAGCTCGATCAACTGCTCGGCGCTGTCGATATCGGGGAACTGCTGCCCGGCATTGAACGCGGCATCTTCCAGCACGTCGCGGCTACGCGGGTTGGGCACGGCACGGCCATAGCCCAGCGCCACGGTATCCTTCGGGCGGCCTGCGAACGGCTTGTACAGCACCACGCCGGCGCCATACCACTTGGTGAACGGCGAGGCGGCCTTGCTCGACGCCGAGTACTGGCCGAAGGCATGCAGGCTGCGGCCCGGCAAGCCCTGGTCGTTCCACACGGCCTGGTCGACCAGGAGATAGTGGCCGCCACGGCCGGACACTTCCTCGTCGCTGCCGATGCGCTTCACATCGGAGCTGTCGTAGTAGTAGCCCAGTTTGTACTCGCCAGGCAGCTCGCCCTGCAGCTTGTACACCAGCTCTACCGGTACCACGGTGCCGGTGGTGTGCTTGGGGCCCAGGTGCCAGGCGCGGCTGGAGTTGCCGTTGCTTTCCGGGTCGACGTTGAACGCCGCCACACGCAGCTGCCAGGACGGCGACAGGTCGTACTTCACCCGCACGCCCAGGTGGGCATTGGGGTAATTGGTCCAGCCACTGCCGCCAGACATGTTAAGCGGGTGGCCGCAGAAGCCGGCGTTCATGAAGTTGCACAGGATGCCACTGTCCAGGCCGCCGAGGTCGTTGCCCATGGCCATGTAGCCGAGCTTGACGTTGAGTGCCGGGGTGAACAGGGTGCGCTCGTAGCTCAGTTCGGTCAGGCGGGTGTACAGGCCGCCGAAGTTTTCCTGGATCGGCAGGCGGTTGCCCACCAGGTCTTCCGAGGCGCTGTTGCCGCGGCGGTCGTTGATGGTCAGCTGGACCTTGCCGCCGTTGTCCAGGCCATACAGTTTCGACAGGTCGAACTGCACGCCCAGTTTCAGGTTTTGCGAGTAGCGCGCCGAGCGGTGCAGGCCACCGTGGGCGTTGTAGGCGGTTTCGCCGCTGTAGTCGCCGGTGAACTTGACGCCGTCTTCTTCCAGCTGGTGACGCAGGCCGCCCCAGTCACCGGTCAGGGTGCTGCGGGTCATCAGGTCGCCGTCGGCCAGGGCGGTGCTGCTGGCCAGGGCCAGCAGCAGGGTGGGGGTGATGCGAATTGCGGATGGCATTGCTGAATCTCTGGTTGTTTTTCAGGGCCTCATCGCCGGCAAGCCAGCTCCCACAGGTCTGCGCTGCCTTTGCAGGTGGCACGATCCTGTGGGAGCTGGCTTGCCGGCGATGAAGGCGACGCGGTCTTACGGCAGAGCGTAAGAAATCACGTAGTCGCCACGGTCAGTCGACTGGCGCGCGCCGCCAGCCGTGATCACCACGTACTGCTTGCCGGTCTTCGGCGAGACGTAGGTCATCGGGCCGCCCTGGCTGCCCACTGGCAGGCGAGCCTTCCAGATTTCGTTGCCGTTGCTGCTGTCGTAGGCGCGCAGGTAGAAGTCCTGGGTGCCGGCGATGAACACCAGGCCACCCTGGGTCGACAGGGTGCCGCCCAGGGTCGGCAGGCCGATCTTGATCGGCAGGTGCATGCGGATGCCCAGCGGGCCGGTGTCCTCGACGGTACCCACCGGTACCTGCCACGCCACCTGGCGGGTCTTCATGTCGATGGCGGTCAGGGTGCCGAATGGTGGCGCCTGGCACGGAATGCCGGCCACCGACAGGAAGCGGTTCTTGTTCACCGCATACGGGGTGCCCTTGAGCGGTACTGCGCCCATGCCGGTGTTAAGCGCTTCGCCACCGGAAGCGGCGCCGCCCTTGTTCTGCGACGGGATCATCTGGATCCACAGGCCCAGGCGCATGTCGTTGACGAAGATGAAACCATGTACCGGGTCGGTGGAAATGCTGCCCCAGTTCATGCCACCCAGCGAACCCGGGAAGCTCAGCGACAGGTCGGTGCCCGGCGCGGTGTACAGGCCGTCGTAGCGCATTTTCTTGAAGTCGATGCGGCACAGCAGCTGGTCGTACGGGGTTGCGCCCCACATGTCCGATTCGGTCAGGGTCTGCGCGCCGATCTGTGGCATGCCCACCGACTTCGGCTG
Source organism: Pseudomonas sp. B5(2017) (assembly GCF_002112825.1). Taxonomy (NCBI): domain Bacteria; kingdom Pseudomonadati; phylum Pseudomonadota; class Gammaproteobacteria; order Pseudomonadales; family Pseudomonadaceae; genus Pseudomonas; species Pseudomonas sp. B5(2017). The sequence continues at coordinate 48,820 of NZ_NEIR01000021.1, read as the reverse complement.
GGTTGGCGAGTACGGCTCGTTGGGGATGTTGCTTGGCTTGACCGGTACTTCGTCGACCTGGGTCAGCGGCTTGCCGGTGGCGCGGTCGAGCACGTAGATCTGCCCGGCCTTGGTGCCGATTACCACTGCAGGTACCGACTGGCCGTCGTCCTTGGTGAAATCGATCAGGCTTGGCTGCATCGGCAGGTCGAAGTCCCACAGGTCGTTGTGCACGGTCTGGAACACCCACTTCTGGTTGCCGGTGGTGGCGTCCAGGGCCAGTACCGAAGCGCCATAGGTGTGGTCCAGCTTGCTGCGTTCGACACCGTAGATGTCGGTGGACGACGAGCCCATCGGCAGGAACACGGTATTCATCGCCGGGTCGTAGGACATCGGGGCCCAGCTGTTGGGGGTGCTGCGCACATAGGTGCTGTCGCCCTGCGGCGCCTGGCGATCTTCCGGGTTGCCGGGGTCGAAGGCCCAGCGCATTTCACCCGTGATCACGTCGAAACCACGGATCACGCCACCAGGCATGTCGGTCTGGACGTTGTCGGCGACGCGGCCGCCGACCACCACGGTGGTACCGGCCATCAGTGGGGCCGAGGACAGCTGGTAGTAGGAGTCCGGCACATCGCCCAGGCCGGCCTTGAGGTCGACCTGGCCGTTGTTGCCGAAGCCCTGGCAGAACTCGCCGGTGTCGGCGTCGACGGCAATCAGGCGGCCATCGATGGTGTTGGTCAGCAGGCGACGCTGGCAGTTGGCACCGGCCGGTACGCTGGCCGCGGTGATTGGCGAGCTGTTCGGCTGGGTCGGCTGGGCGATGGCGGCAGTGGCGTCGAAGTAGGCCATGCCACGGCAACGCTGCCAGACCTTGGACTGGGCGTTGATCGCGTTCTTCCAAAGCTCTTTGCCGGTGTCGGCATCGAGGGCGATCAGGTTGTTGTGCGGGGTGCAGATGAACACCTTGTTGCCGACCTGCAGCGGGGTCAGCTGGTCTTCGGCACCGTTGCCGTCGCTGAGCGCCACGTCACCGGTGTGGTAGGTCCAGGCCACTTTCAGCTTGTTGACGTTGTCGCGGTTGATCTGGTCCAGCGCGGCGAAGCGGCTGCCACCTTCGGTGTTGCCGTAGTGGGCCCAGTCCTTCTGCGCCTTGTCGGCCTCGACCGGGGTCATGCCCGGGCCTTTGCCGGTGGGGGCGACGCTTGGGTGGGCGACGAACATGTTGCCGGCGGCGATCACCAGCAGCACGGCCATCACCCCGGCAACGCCATAGGCACCGCGGCCGGCGCTGGTGCCATTGGCACGGGCCAGCAGCGGGTAGACCAGCGCCACCACCATGCCGATTGCGCCGAACATGAACAGGCGCGAGAACAGCGGCCAGAACACCAGGCCAGCGTCGATCAGCGCCCAGATGGCAGTGCCGACCAGGAACGCCGCGTACAGCCAGGCGCCAGCCGGTTTGCGGCGAGCGATGAGGACGCCGGCGATGGCCATGGCCAGGCCGCCGACCAGGAAGTACCAGGAACCGCCCAGGCCGGCCAGCTTGACGCCGCCCGCAGCCAGGAGGAGGCCGAGCAGGGCGATGATCACGCCCAGGCCGATCAGGATGAGGTTTGTGGCGCCAGAGGCGCGCGGTGTTTCTTTCATGCCAGGGATCTCAGCAGGTGGAATGCGCGCAGTGTAATCTCTTAGCTTGCTAATTAACAAGTTGGTACATAATTTTGTGGGGCGGATTGTCGCAGGGCTGAACTCTGCAAGGTGTGGCTAAAAGTCTAGATCATGCGCTTAAAATTGCAGTAAACAGGGTGTTCATGTCGGCTGGGTAGCCCACGTTCGATTTTCGATTAGCGGATTCACGCCGGCCACGGGGTGCCGCTGCTGTAGAACACCGCGAGCCAGATGGTGGCAATGCCGGGGGCGGTCCATTCCACGCGGTGGCGGTAATGCGGCGGGATATCCAGGCAATCGCCCGGCGCCAGCAGGCGGGTGTGGTTCTCGTGCTCGAAGCGCAGGCCGGCGGCGCCACTGAGCAGCACGATCCATTCGCCTTCGGCCTGGTCGTACCAGAAACCGGGTGGGCTGGCCTGGCCGCTGGAGACGATACGTTCCACGCGCACGCCCGGGCGGCTGAGCAGTTGGTCGACCCATTCGGCGCTGGTTGGGTCGCAAGGGGGCAGGGCGGTCAGCAGGTTGGTCGGGATCATGGAAAACCTCGTCTGGAAGGGGGTGGTTCCACTATGGACGCAATTGCCATGCGCCGCGCTTCTTGACCGGCCCGGCTGTTTGTAAGAACTTTCCGGGATTTGGAAGACGGGCAACAAATGGACAAACTCCTGGCGATGAAGATGTTCGTGGCCACCGTCGATGCCCAGGGCTTTTCTGCCGCTGCACGCCGGCTCGGGCTGGCGACATCGTCGGTGACGCGCCTGGTCGATGCCCTGGAAGCGGCGTTGGGCACCACCTTGCTCAATCGCTCCACCCGCCAGGTCAGCCTGACCGAGGCCGGCGCCCGTTATTACGAGCGCGCGCGGGGTATTTTCGAGGCCCTGGACGAGGCCGATGCCAGTGTCGCCGATCGGGGCGAGGAGCCTGTCGGTGTGCTGCGCCTGTGCTTGCCTGTGGAGTTCGGCAGGCGGGTCATCGCCCCGCACCTGGGGCCGTTTTTGGCGCAACATCCGGCTCTGGAGCTGGACATCGACCTCAGCGACCGCCTGGATGACCTGCTTGACGGGCGCTACGACCTGTCGATCCGCCTGGGCGACCCCTCGCCCAATGACGAGCTGGTATGCCGCCAGCTGGGTCGCTTCCAGCGTTGGCTGGTGGCCAGCCCGGGCTACCTGGCCGGGCATGACGCGCTGGAGCATCCGCGGCAGCTGCTCGAGCACGCCTGCCTGCGCTTTCGCTACGGGCAGAAAGGCCGCCCCTGGCGCCTGGCCCGTGGGCAGGACAGTCTGGAACTGGATGTGAGCGGGCCGTTGCGCAGTGCCAATGCCGACATGCTGCGCGAAACCGCACTGGCGGGGAGCGGTATCGCACTGTTGGCCGATTGGCTGGTGCACGAGGATGTGGCGGCCGGGCGCCTGCAACGCCTGTTCCCCGATTGGCAGGCCAGCCCCGGCGCGGCCAATGACAGCATCAACGCCCTGTACCTGCCCAACCATCGTGGTTCGCGGCGGGTGAATGCCTTCATCGACTTTTGCGAGAATTTGCTGCAGCGCAGCACCTAGTGTTGCGCAGTGCGCAAAGCCCTGTTGCGCCAGCGCTGGATTCTCGCCAGGAGTGCGTCTGGGTAAGGTGGCCGGCATATTCCAGCCATTGTCGAGGACACTCGCATGAATCCCTCCCTTGCCGCCGCGCAGCCTGCAGTCACCGGCCTCAGCCGGGCCCTGGTCGCCCTGCTGGCGTTCTGCTGCGGCGCGATCGTCGCCAATATCTACTATGCCCAACCCATCGTCGGCCTGATCGCCCCGGACCTGGGGCTGTCCCCCGAGCATGCCAGCCTGATCGTTTCGCTCACGCAATTGGGCTATGCCTTGGGCCTGCTGTTGCTGGTACCGCTGGCCGACCTGTTGGAAAACCGCCGCTTGATGGTGGCCACCGCCGTGCTGGCCTGCGTCAGCCTGCTGCTGGCGGGCACCAGCAGCAGCGGCCAGGGCCAGCTGTTCCTCGGCTATGCACTGCTGATCGGTTTCAGTTCCGTGGCGGTGCAGATGCTCATCCCGCTGGCGGCGCACCTCGCGCCGGAGCAGCAGCGCGGGCGGGTGGTCGGCAACATCATGGGCGGCCTGCTGCTGGGTATCCTGCTGGCGCGGCCGTTGTCCAGCCTGGTGGCCGACTACTTCGGCTGGCGTGCGGTGTTCATTGGCGCTGCCGGGGTAATGCTGGCGATCATCCTGCTGCTGGCCCTGACCTTGCCGCGGCGGGTGCCCGAGCACAAGGCCAGCTATGCCGGGCTGATGCTGTCGCTGCTCACGCTGCTGCGCCGTTATCCCTTGCTGCGCCAGCGCTCGCTGTACCAGGCGTTGATGTTCGCGGCGTTCAGCCTTTACTGGACGGCGGTGCCGATGGCCCTGGCAACCGAGCATGGTCTGTCGCAGAGCCAGATCGCGGTATTCGCCCTGGTGGGCGCGGTGGGCGCCGTTGCCGCACCCATGGCCGGCCGCCTGGCCGATGCCGGGCATGCCCGGGCCGGTTCACTGTTGGCGTTGTTGCTGGCGCCGGCGGCACTGTTGCTGGGGCTGACGGTGCCGGGCTACAGCGTGATCGGCCTGGGCCTGACCGGCGTGCTGCTGGATTTTGCGGTGCAGATGAACATGGTCATCGGCCAGCGTGAAGTGTACGCGCTGGACCCGGCCAGCCGCGGGCGGCTGAACGCGGTGTACATGACCAGCATCTTCCTGGGTGGGGCGCTGGGTTCGGCGGTGGCCAGTGCGGTGTTCAGCCAGTTTGGCTGGCAGGGTGTGGCGCTGGTGGGGGCGGGGTTGCCGGGTGTGGCCTTGCTCATCTTCCTGGCCAAAGCACGCCGGGGTTGAATGCTAGCGCGGTCACCTGTGGGAGCGGCCTTGTGTCGCGAAAGGGCCGCAAAGCGGCCCCGGCAATTCTGAAGTGATGCGTAGATCGTGGGGGCGCTTCGCACCCCTTTCGCGACGCAAGGCCGCTCCCACAAAAAGACCTGCACACGCCTGTATCAGACGTTACCGCCCAAGCGGCAACGCCACACCAATCAAGGCAAACAGGCTGCCGCAGCAGCGGTTGAAGCCCTTGCCGCCCTTGGCCAGCCATGGCCGGATACGAAACGCCAGGCGTGCCAACAGGTATTCGACCAGGAACTCGACGCTGGCAAAGGTTGCCGCCATCACCACGAACTGCAGCAGCAACCCACGCTGCGGGTCGATGAACTGTGGCAGGAAAGCACCGTAGAACAGCAGCACCTTGGGGTTGGCCATGGCCGACAGCAGGCCTTGGCGGAACAGGCCGGCATTGCCCAGCCGCGCGCTTTGCGCGGTCAGTTCCAGGTGCAGGCCCGGGCTGCGCCACAGCTGGATACCCAGCCAGATCAGATAGGCGCCACCCACCCACTTGAGCACGCTCAGCACCGAGGCCGAGGCCTGCAGCAATGCGCTGAGGCCAAACATGGCCAGGGCGATCAGGGCGCTGAAGCCAAACACCCCGCCGACGATGGTGAACAACGTCCGGCGTGCGCCATACAGGGCGCCGTGGGTCAGGGCCAGCAGGCTGTTGGGGCCCGGGGTCAGCGACAGGCCGATGCTGGCCAGCAGGTAGATGAGCCAGGTGTCGAGTGCCATGGTGGGGAATGCCTTGTTGATGGGGAGGGCGTCAGTCTATGGCGCCGACCTTGGCCGGAAAGGGTATGATCCGGACATTGAATGGTCGTTTCTGGACGCGATGCCAATGCTGCCCGATATCCGCTTGCTGATCTTGCCGTTACCGGATTTTGCCCTGTTGCCGTTCGGCGCCTTTCTAGACAAGTTGCGTTTCAGCGCCGACGACGAGGACTACAGCCAGCAGCGCTACTGCAGCTGGACCGTGGCAGGGCTGACCCTCGACCCGGTGCCGTCGAGCAGCGGCGCGGTGGTACAGGTCAAGGCCGTCGCTGGCCAGCTCGAGCTGGCCAGTTTCGACTACCTGGTGGTGTTCGGCGGGCGCAACGCCATGGCCACTGCCGCGCTGGCGCCTCGCTACCGGGCCTTGCTCAGGCAGGCCGGCAAGGCTGGCGTCAAGCTGGTGGGGGTCGACAACGGTGCTTTCCTGTTGGCCGCCTGCGGGTTGCTGCAGGGGCACAAGGTAGTGGTGCACTGGCGCCACGAAGCCGAATTTCGTGCGGCCTTCCCGCATTTGCAGGTGCTGAGTGAGCAGCTGTATTGCATCGACGGTAGCCGCATCACCTGCGCCGGCGGTACCGCGGCCATCGACCTGGCCGTCGCGCTGTTGTCACGCGCCTGCGGGCGGGCCCGGGCGCTCAAGGGCCTGGCCGACATGCTGGTGGATGAAACCCGCGATAGCCGCCATGCCTTGCGCTCGCTGGAGCTGGGGGCGGGGCAGGGGCGGCAGGTGCAGCGTGCGCAGGCGTTGATGCGTCATCACCTGGGGACGCCGTTGACGGTGGAGCAGCTGGCGGCGGAGCTGGGCATCAGCCGGCGCCAGCTGGACCGGCAGTTTCACGCCAGCCACGGCATGAGCGCCAAGGCCTGGTGGCTGGAGATGCGCCTGCAACAGGCGCGCTGGCGCTTGCTCAATTCCAGCCACAGCCTGGCGCAGATTGCCGATGAAGTGGGCCTGGGCGATGCCAGTCACCTGGGCAAGTGCGTGCGGCGACGGTTTGGTTGCACGGCCCTTGAACTGCGCTGTCACGTAGAGAACTGAATTCACAAGCGGTCCACGTACCCTGTGGGAGCGGGTTTACCCGCGAAGAAGCCACCGCGGTGCATGGCACCGGCTCCGCCGGTGTTCGCGGCTAAAGCCGCTCCCACAGGGTCCCTGCTATTTCAATGAGTCCTGTGGGAGCCGGCCTATTGCGGCGTCCCGAACAACCCTGTCCAGTAAATCCCCGCGTCACTCTTCGGGTCCACTGCATACGCAGCGCCCAGCTCGCGGAAGTCCGGGTTCATCAGCGTCGCGCAATGCCCCGGGCTATCCAGCCAGCCATCGACCACCTTGCGCGCGGTGTCGCGCCCGGCGGCGATGTTTTCGCCGATCTGCTGGTACAGGTAGCCGGCCAGCTCTGCCCGGTCACCGGGGGTGCGGCCATCCTTGTCGATGTGGTCGAAGAAGTTCTGGTTGGCCATGGCCCGGGTGTGGTTGGCGGCAACCCCGGCCAGCACCGTGCTCCAGCTCAGCGCGGGGGCGGCGGCGAAGGGCTGGCCACCGCATTGGCGCGGCACCTTGCGCGCGGCGTTGATCTCCTGCAGCACCTTCTGCCCCTCGGCCTGCCAGTCGCCCAGGCGGCCACTGAGCAGCGGCCGGGCCAGCACGATGCGCCAGTCGCGGCCTTCCTGGCTGACGCCAATATCGACGAACTGCGGGTCGAGCACCACCTGGCAGAAGCTCTCTTCGATGGCATGCATGGCAGAGCGCGCATCACGCGGCCCCGACAGGCTGATGGCCTGCACGTTGACCATCGGGTAGGCGGCGCGGGTCATGGCCTGCTGCAGGTCGCGGGTACCCTCTGGCGACAGCGCCAGACGGGTATCGCTGTTGAGCGGCGGCAGCTCCAACGACGCTTCGCCACCGCAGGGCTGGGCCTTGCTGCGGTAGACATTGATCGAATCGATCAGTTGCGCCTCTTCGCCGGTGGCAGCCAGTGCCCCGGCCGAAACGACCAGGCCCAGCGACAAGGCGGCAACGGATGACAGGACGCGCATGTGGATCTCCCTATGACTGGCAGCGTCGTGGTTTGCGCTGCTCATCCTACACAAGCCCGGGGCTTTTGGCCCGGGATCGTGCAAAGCAATGAAAACGCCGGCATTCGTTGCTGGCGGCAAAAGAGGGAGTAGACCACTGATCATCGGAAAAGTGCGAACAGTTGGTAATCATTCTTATCGAAGCGCAGCGGTCAGCCCGTTTGCCGGCACCCGGCGGGTATCAGCGCGCCACCGCCTGGTTCGGTTTGTAGAACAGAAAATGCCGGGTCTGCGCCGTCCGGCGGTAGGCTTTGGCCCAGTCCGGGCGCACATTGCGGTCATGGAAGTACAAGGCACCCCCGGTGCGGTCTTTCAACTGCTGGTTGAGCGCCTTGCGCGCGATTTCCTTGGCAATGCCGTAGCGTTGCGCTTCTTCGACCTGGTCCGGGCGCCCGTCGCACCACCAGGAGAACTGGCAGGCCTTGCTTTCCACACCCTGCTTGACCACGCCGCAGATGGTATCCGGGAAGCCATCGTGGCCCAGGCGGTTGAGCACGACGTTGGCCACGGCGGCCATGTCTTCGGCGTCCGCACCCTTGGCCTCCCAGTAGATGGTGCGGGCCAGGCAGGTGATGCTGTCATCCAGTGGCGCCTGGCCGGCCGGGTCCACTGCCTGTGCTTCGCCCGGCGTGAGGGTTTCGGCCTTTTTCGGGGGTGGTGTGTCATTCACCACTTTTTCCTCGAGCACCTCGGCCTTGTCCTCTGCGACGGCAGCCTTGGCCGGGTCGGCCGCGTGCAAGGGGCCTGCGAGCAGGGCCGAAACCAGGCCGATCACCATCCACGAAAGGCGCATGATGCAAGCTCCCGAACTGTAGGCTGGTTCACAGTCTAGCCAAGCGCGAGCATCAGCACCAAAGGCAGGGTGCCGGCGGCCAACACGGTCTGCAGGGCGATGATGGTGGCCATCAACGGTGCGTTACCGCCCATTTGCCGGGCCATTACATAGGAAGATGACGCAGTCGGCAGTGCCTGGAACAGCACCGCCACCACCGCTGCCTGGCCACCCAGGCCAAGCAGGCGGCACAAGCCCCAGGTGGTCAGCGGCATGACCAGGAACTTGAATGCCGACGCCGCCATCAGCGGGCGCACCTGCTGGCCCAGGCGGGCACCACCCAGGGCTGCGCCGACGCACAGCAGGCCCAGCGGCAGGGCGGCCTGGCCCAGGGCCTTGACCGTGGGTTCGATACCCGCTGGCAGGCCCAGCCCGCTGGCGCGCAGCAGCAACCCGCCGGCGCAACCGACGATCAAGGGGTTGGCGAAGATGGCCCGCAGCACTGTGGCCGGTGAGCTATGGCGGGCGCTGAAGCGGGCGAACACCAGCACGCAAAGCAGGTTGACCAGTGGCACGATGGCGGCGTTGGCCACCGCCGCCAGGGCGATGCCGGCGCTGCCGTAGATACCCGCTGCAAGGGTGGCGCCGATGTAGTTGTTGAAGCGGATGCCGCCTTGGAACACCGAGGTGAAGTCGGCACCGTCGTGGTTCATTGCGCCCTGGTACAGCACCAGCAGCACGGCCCCGGCCAGGGTCGAGAGCATCAGCACGCCGACCATGCCCAGCACCGGCACGCCATCGAGGTTGGCGGTGGCAAGGCCATGGAGAAACAGCGACGGCAACAGTACGTAATAGCTCAGGCGCTCGGCGCCGGGCCAGAAGTTATCGGCGAGGAAGCCGCGCAGGCGCAGGAAAGTGCCCAGGGCAATCAGCAGGATGATCGGCAGCAGGGTAGTCAGCAGCAGGTGGAGCATGATCGACGTTCCGTGGTCGGGTACGGGGCACAGACTACTGGTGCGGATCGATCTGTAAAAACGTTGTTTTCTGCACTGACCATTGAGGAAAAATGCATGTTTGAGGTCGACACTGGCTCTTGTAGGAGCGGCCTTGTGTCGCGAAAGGGATGCGAAGCGCCCCCAGGATATCGGCATCGCCACAAAATTGCCGGGGCCGCTTTGCGGCCCTTTCGCGACACAAGGCCGCTCCTACAAGGCCCTGCGAACCTTCACGCCTCCAGCGCAGTCTTCAGCACCGCACTCAAATGCCGCCGCTGGCTCTTCTCATGCTCCAGCAACACCACCCGCCGGGTCAGCTGCGGGTCGCCAAACGGCAGGCAGGTGGCCGGTGGCAAGCGTTGCAGGTCGTCATCGGCCATGGGGATGATTGCCACGCCCAGGCCCATCACCGCCATGCGCGCCAGCGCTTCCTGGCTGTCCAGCTCCATCTGCTCGCTCACCTGCAGATGCTGTCGGCGCAGCTCCTGCTCGATCTGCCGCCCGGCCCAGGCACGCTTGTCGAAGCGCAGGAACGGCTGGCTGGCCAGCAACTGCGGCACGCTTAGCCCGGCCAGGTCGGGGCTGGCGATGGCCCAGAAGCGGTCTTCGAACAACGGCGTGAAGTCCAGGTTTTGCGGGTAGGGGCTGACCGGCTCGGTGGTGATCGCCGCATCGAGTTCGCCGTCTTCCACCCGCCGTGCCAGTTCCGCCGACATGCCGGAGGCCACGCTGACATGCAGCTGCGGATGGTGCGCCTTGATCCACACCAGCGCCTTGGGCAGGCGCCGCGCCAGCACCGTGTGGATCGCCCCCAGGCGCAGGCGGCCGCGCAGGCTCGGGCCGCTGGCCAGGGCGTCGGCCAGTTCGTCATAGCTAGCCAGGATGGTCTCGGCGCGGGCCACCGCCAACTGGCCGGCTTCGGTCAGCGACACCTGCCTGCGGCTGCGGTCGAACAAGGTCACCTGCAGTTCGTCTTCGAGGGTCTTGATGTGCAGGCTCACCGCCGAAGGGGTGAGGCTGAGCAGGTCGGCGGCACGCGCGAAGGTGCCGTGGCGGGCGATGGTCACCAGGGTGCGCAAGGCTTTGAGGGACATGCGGGTGAGGTCCGGTTTCAAGCTGACAGAGCTGCATTGTCAGGCCCGGCCCTATCGCCGGCAAGCCAGCTCCCACAGGTACTCCACCGGCGGTGGCCATTGCGGCACCCTGTGGGAGCTGGCTTGCCGGCGACAGGGCCGGGGCAGGCAGCACTGCTCAACGCCCACCACGCCCATAAGCCTGGCTGATCCGGTCGATCACCATGGCCAGGGCGACGATCGCCAGCCCGGCCTCGACGCCTTGGCCGACATTCAGGGTCTGGATCCCCGACAGCACATCCTCGCCCAGCCCGCGGGCGCCAATCATCGAAGCCACCACCACCATCGACAGGGCCATCATCACCGACTGGTTGAGCCCGGCCATGATGCTCGGCAGCGCCAGCGGCAGGGCGATGCGCCGCAACCGCTGCCAGCGGCTGGCCCCCAGGCCATGGGCGGCTTGCAGCAGCGAAGGGTCGATCTGGCTCAGGCCCAGTTCGGTCAGCCGCACCAGCGGTGGCAGGGCATAGATCAGCGTGGCGAACACGGCGGGCACCTTGCCCAGGCCGAACAGCATCAGCACCGGGATCAGGTAAACGAAGGCCGGCAAGGTCTGCATCACATCCAGTACCGGCAACAGCAACCGCTTCGCCAGCGGCCGGGCAGCCAGCAGGATGCCCAGCGGCACGCCCACCAGCACGCAGAGGCCGGTACTGACCAGCACCAACGCCATGGTCTGCAGCAGTTTGTCCCACAACCCGAGCATGCCGATCAGGGCCAGCAGCGCCACCAGTACCGCGCTGCGCAGCACGCTGCGGCTGGCATGCCAGGCAAGCAGGCCGATCAGCAACAGCAGCAGCCACCACGGCAGCAGGCGCAGCAGGGTTTCCAGGCCGACCAGCAGTTGCAGCAACTGGTCCGAGACGCTGCGCAGGTGATCGCCGTAATGCAGCACCAGCCAGTCGACCAGGCGGTTGACGCTGTCGGCAAAGGAGAATTGCAGGGCTTCGGGGAAGCCGCCGCTCACAGGCTGCCCTCGACCTTGGTGGCAATGTCCGCAGGCAACCAGGCTTTCCACACCTCGCGGTTATCGCGCAGGAAGGTGAGGGCAGCGTCGCGGGCCGGCGTGCGCTTTTCGCTCATGTCGGCCAGTGCCTTGTTCAGTCGGTCGATGGGCAGGTCGACCCGCTCGAACACGCTCACCAGCTCCGGGTAGCCCTCGCGAAAGGCCTTGGATACGCCAATCGACAACTTGGCCGGCAGCGAGCTGCTGCCCTTGGGCTTGGGGTTGCCGGCATCGGTGAGGGTGGCCCAGGCCTGGGCATCGAACGGCGGCTCCTGCAGGCGTATGAGCTTGTAACGCCCCATCAAAGGGGTCGGGTTCCAGTAGTAGAACAGCACCGGCTGGCCACGGCGGATGGCTGAGCCGATTTCGGCATCCATTGCAGCCCCGGAGCCACTGCGGAAGTTGGTATAGAGATCATTCAGCCCGTAGGCCTTGAGTTTCTGGCTGTTGACGGTTTCGGATGTCCAGCCGCTGGGGCTATTCAGAAAACGCCCTTTGCCGGGTGACTCGGGGTCGCGGAACACCTGCGGGTAACGCTTGAGGTCCTCGACGCTGCGCAATTCCGGCGCCACGGGTTTCAGCTTGCGTGCCGCATCGCCCTCGATCACGTAGGCCGGCACCCACCAGCCTTCTTCGGCGTTCTTGACCGTGTCGCCCAGTGCGAACACCTGGCCGGCCTTTTCTGCCTTGACCCAGGCAGGGCTGCGCCCGGCCCATTCCTCGGCGATTACCTGCAGGTCATTGCGCGCCAGGGCCACTTCCATGCTGACGGTGCTGCCTGGCAGGGTGTCGGTGGTGTAGCCGTAGCCACGCTCCACGATCAGCCGCAGGATCTCGGTGGTGAGGGCGCCGCTTTCCCAGCCGATGGCGCCAAAGCGGATGGGCTCGCTGCGCTCTGCCGAGGCGGCGCTGTCGGTGCTGGCCAGGCCGACGGCGAGCAGCAGGCCGGCCAGCAACGTTGGAATTCTCTTCATCAGGGCCCTCGTCGGTTGCCGTGGGGTAGCTGCGGGCAAGTGTAGACGACCCCTCCCGCTCGGTGCCGACGGCGGCAGGGAACGGGCTCCTGATGCCAGCGGGGGCGGCGGTTTGCAAAGGTGCCCAGCGCCGTTTGGCAAGCACATTTTGCGAGGTATTCCTGATGACACTGGACTTGAATTTCGTCTATTACCGCAACTTCCGTTTTGATGGAAAGCTGCACGTTCGTTGCAGTGGCGCAGACCTGCACAAGGTCAGCCGCATTCGCTACGAACTGGAGCGGGCTGGCCCCGATGGCCCGGTGTCGTTCAGAGGGATTTCGGCCTATTCCCGGGCCCACACCGGCAAACTGAGTGACCACGGTTGCCCAGCCACACTGCTCGCCGAGGAGGAAGCAGGGGTCTATACCATCCGACCAAGGGTGGTACTGCAGGACGAGCATGCGCGGGCGATGAACCTGCCTGTCGGAGGGGCCGGTGTCATCCACATGCCGCCGCTGGTACTCGACATCAAGGCCGAGGAGATCAACCGCAGCGTCCTCGACAAGGTCCCGTTGCCTTCTGCTGGCGGGCGTCGCAAGCGGGCGCTGGCGGGCGCGGAGGTGGCCGAACACGCGCTGCCCCTATTGGCACCAGGCACTTCGTACCCGACCCTGGTCATCGAGTTCAGTGCCGGGGGTTACGAGCACTTCCTTCGAGACCTGGAGCCTGCTTCCGGCTCTGCCCTGTCGCGTTACTGGCCGAACCTGAAGTCGGTGATCGCGCCCAGGCCGGTCCTGGATAAACATGATCTGGACGATAACCGGCTTCATGCGTTACGCCAGTACTATTACCTCGACCAGCCTGCCAGCATGCTCAATGACACCTATCTGGCATTGCTCAAGTCGATGGCCGCGCTGGATTACGTAACATCCATGCAGATGGCGCCGGCCCCTTCGGAACCACACCCCGCCGCATTCGTGCTGGCGGGGCTGTTGGCAACCCTGCTGACAGGTACTGCAGTGGTGGCAGGCAACAGGGCTTATGAAAATGCTCAACCCACGCCCGACTTCGAGCCACGCCAGAACTACCTCGACGAACCCGGCCCCCGCTGGAAGGGCCTGAATGTGCGCAAGGCCTGGGCCAACAAGGTGACGGGCAAGGGCGCGCGGATTCACTTCAGCGACGGTGGTTTGCATGCTGGACATGAAGACCTGCGTGGCAACACGGCCTTGAGCGTCGTGTCGCTCGAGCCAAACGATGATCCGCGTCATGGCACTGCTTCAGTGGGTATCATTCTGGCAAGGCGCAACGGGGTCGGCGCTACAGGGATCAGCCATGACAGCGAGCTATACCTGTACAACAACCGCGCGACAGACGCCCAGGGCGGTTTCCAGGCGCTCACGGAGTTGCTGCGCAATGTAGAACCCGGGGACATCGTCGGCATCAATCGCCAGACTGCAAATATCGAGGTGTCTAGCACGATGCTGCCGTCCTTGCACTACAAGGCTTGGTGGACAGTCATGCAGCAGTTGAGCCAGCGTGGTGCAGTGGTGGTCAATGCCGCGGCCAATGGCAGCAGCAAAACCCTTGCAGAACGACAAACCCACGAAGGGCAGGGCGTAGACCTGACCAATTGGCGCTACTTCGATGACCATGGCGATTCAGGTGCCATCCTGGTGGGCGCCAGTCACTCGTATGACGGCAAGCCCCACGCCTACTCCAACCACCATTACCGTTACCGCATGCTCAATGCCTGGGGCGACAGCGTCGTCACGCTTTCCTATGGGGATTTGCAGGACCTGTCTGGTGAGGACAGGGACTACACAGACCGCTACGCTGGCACCTCCAGCGCTACGCCGATGGTGTGCGGCACACTGAGCCTGATCCAGTCCTACGCAATGGAGCAGCACCACGTCTATCTCAATGGCAACCAGATGCATCAGCTGGTCATGGCGTCCGGGTATCACGACGCCACATTACCCGGTACCGATGTGCTGCCGATGGGCGCCAGGCCCAATGTGCATGGCGCGCTGGTGCTGCTGGACCGCATCCTCGGCGGTGGCAGGTTCGCGGCCTGAGCCAGGGCCGGCAGCTGCCGGCCCTGATCCATTCACACGCGGAACTGGTCCATCAGCGCCTGTTGCTGGTTGGCCAGGCTGTTCAGCGACTGGCTTACGCGCGCCGACTCGTTGGCCTGCCCCGACAGCGATTCGGTGACATCACGGATGGTTGCCACGTTGCTGTTGATTTCCTCGGCCACTGCGCTCTGCTCCTCGGCGGCCGAGGCGATCTGCAGGTTCATGTCGGTGATCACCGTCACTGCCTGGCCGATGCGCTGCAGCGCGGTGACGGCCTGGCCAACCTGCTGCACACCGCCCTGGGCCTGGCGGTGGCTGTTGTCCATGGCCCCGACCACTTCGCGGGTGCCGTTCTGCAAAGCCTCGATCACCTGGCGAGTTTCCTCCACCGATTCCTGGGTACGCTGGGCCAGGTTGCGCACCTCGTCCGCGACCACGGCAAAGCCACGGCCGGCTTCACCGGCACGGGCCGCCTCGATGGCGGCATTGAGCGCCAGCAGGTTGGTCTGCTCGGCGATCGAGCGGATCACTTCCAGCACCGAACCGATCTTCTCGCTGTTCTGCGCCAGGCCCTCCACCTCGGCCATGGCGTTGCTCATGTCGGCGGCCAGGGCATCGATGCTGTGGGTGGTGCGGTCGATCACCGCCAGGCCTTCGCGGGTGGCCTGGTCGGCGTCGCGGGCGGCCTGCGCGGCCTGGGCGGCGCTGCGGGCGACGTCCTGGGCAGTGGCACTCATCTCGTGCGAGGCAGTGGCCACCTGGTCGACCTGGCGGTACTGCTGCTCCATGCCGGCGCTGGTCTGGGTGGCAATTGCCGAAGACTGGTCGGCGGTGCCACGGGCGGCCTGCACCGAGCGTTTGACCTCGGCGATGGTCGGCTGCAGCTTGTCGAGGAAGCGGTTGAACCACCCGGCCAGTTCGCCCAGTTCGTCCTGCTTCTGGTAGGTCAGGCGGCGGGTCAGGTCACCTTCGCCGCTGGCGATGTCCTTGAGCATGCTTGCCACGCCGAGGATCGGCCGGGTAACGCCGCGGGCCATCAGCCACACCATCAGCAGGCCGGCAATCGCCGCCGCCAGGCCCAGACCAAGCTCCAGCAGGGTGCCGCTGGTGTTCAGCGCGTCCAGTTCCTGTTTCAGCGCTTCGGCCGGCCCGGTCAGGGCGTTTTCCGGCACATCCAGCAGCACGCCCCAAGGCTGGGCATCCGGAATCGGCCGGAACGCGGCCAGTACTTTCAGGCGCTGCTGGTCGTGCACGATGGTCATCTTGCCGTCAGCCAGCTTGCGCACCAGTTCGGCACCTTTGGCGGTATCGACCTGGTCGAAGCGCTGGGCCAGCTTGCTGGCGTCGGCGCTGTAGCCGGCCAGCAGGCCGACCGGGCTGAGGATGCCGACCGTGGTGCGGCCTTCGTACAGGCTGCGGCTGGCCTCCTGGCTCAGGGCCTGCAGGCTGTTGAGGTTGATGTCGATGGACAGGGTGGCGATCACCTTGCCGTCGACTGCCAGCGGGAAGACGATGCTGGTCATCAGCACCTGCTGGCCATCGATGTCGTAGAAGTAGGGCTCCACCACGCACACCTTGCCGGATGTGCGCGGGCACACCCACCAGGTATTGGCTGGCTGGCCGCTGGGGCCGATCTCGGTGTTGGCCATGTCATGCTCGGGCAGGGCCATGGCCGTCAGCTGGCCGACACGCGGCTGCGACCAGTACAGGGCGAAGCGCCCGGTTTCGTTGCTGCCCAGTTCCGCCTTGCCGGCGAACAGGCTGTCCTTGTTGTCCAGGGCGTTGGGCTCGAACACCAGCGACAGGCCGAGCAGCTCAGGGTTGGCCTGCAGGGCGGCGCGCACCTGGCGGGTCATGTCCTCGCGCAGGTCGAAGGCATCGAGAAAGCGCTTTTCCGCCTGCTCGCGCAGGAACAGCACCTGGCGGGCGAAACCGGCGCCGTACTGGTAGGCGTCCATGAACTGGCGGCGGATGTTCAGCGCCTGCACCTCGCCCTGCGACTCGATGCGCGACTGCGCCGACTCGGTCAGCATCTGCATGCTGCTGGCCTTGACCAGGTCCGAGCTGTGGTCCATGCGGTACAGCGACAGGCCGACGAGCAGGGTGACGATGCCGGCCAGGCAGAGACCGGCGAGCAGGGTGATCTTCCACTGGATGGAAAGTTGTCGCAAAGGCATGGGGGTGGGTCCCTTGTAATAAGAGTGTGGCTGACGAATGTGTCGGCTGGCGCGGGCTTTTCTTTATTCAAACGTTCAATTTAATCCGCAGGCCGCGCGAGGCGTTGGTAATCCGCCGCAACATGGCGCTTTTGACATCTGCTGCCCACTGCTTCAGAGTGCGCGCTTTTTTTCTGTCGCAATGAGGTAAGCCAACCATGAATGCAGTGATCGCCGCGGTCGGCATCATGCTGATACTCAGCCTGTCCCGCGTGCACGTGGTCATCGCCCTGATCATCGGGGCCCTGGCCGGTGGGCTGGTGGGCGGTCTGGGTATCGAGGGTACGCTCAAGGCCTTCAATGGCGGCCTCGGCGGCGGGGCCACGGTGGCCCTGTCCTATGCACTGCTGGGCGCCTTTGCCGTGGCCATCGCCAAGTCCGGCCTGGCCCATGCCCTGGCCGACCGCGCCCTGGCCATGATCGACCGCCAGGGCCATGCCAATGGCGGCAAGGTCAAATGGTTGCTGGTCGGCCTGATGCTGGTGGTGGCCGTGTCGTCGCAGAACATCCTGCCTATCCACATCGCCTTCATCCCCTTGCTGGTGCCGCCGCTGCTGTACGTGCTGACCCGCCTGCGCATCGACCGCCGGCTCATCGCCTGCGTGATCACCTTCGGCCTGATCACCCCGTACATGTTCCTGCCAGTGGGCTTTGGCAACATCTTCCTCAACGAAATCCTGCTGGCCAACGTTGCCCGCGCGGGTGTCGACGTGAGTGGCGTGAATGTCACCCACGCCATGGCCATTCCGGCAGCCGGCATGCTGGCAGGCCTGTTGCTGGCGGTATTCATCAGTTACCGCAAGAAGCGTGACTACGACCTGGCGCGCATCGAGCAGGTAGAGCAGGTGAGCGTGCAGTACAACCCGCTGACCCTGCTGGTGGCCGGGCTGGCGATTGCCTCGGCGTTCATCGTCCAGTTGTGGCTGGACTCGATGATCATCGGCGCCATGGTCGGCTTCCTGATCTTCTCGCTGTCGGGCATCGTGCGCTGGAAGGACACCGACGACCTGTTCACCGAAGGCATGAAGATGATGGCCATGATCGGCTTCATCATGATTGCCGCCTCGGGCTTTGCCGACGTGATGAAGGCCACCGGTGAGGTGAAGAGCCTGGTGGAAACCTCGGCGCAGTGGATCGACCACAGCAAGGGCATCGGTGCCTTGCTGATGCTGCTGGTGGGCCTGCTGGTGACCATGGGCATCGGCTCGTCGTTCTCCACCGTGCCGATCCTGGCCGCGATCTTCGTGCCGCTGTGCGTGCAGTTGGGCTTCGACCCGCTGGCCACCGTGTGCATCGTTGGTACCGCCGGTGCCTTGGGCGACGCCGGCTCGCCTGCCTCGGACTCGACCCTGGGCCCGACCTCGGGCTTGAACGTGGATGGCCAGCACCACCATATCTGGGACACCGTGGTGCCCACCTTCATCCACTACAACCTGCCACTGCTGGCGTTCGGCTGGTTGGCGGCGATGACACTGTAAGACGGGGAGGGCGTCAGCCCTTGTCGGGCGGCGGCGAGATGCGGTTGAGCACGGTGCTGCCGTCCTTGCTGCGGGTCAGGTAGACCGGCAGCACCTTGGGCAGGTTGTTGACCAGGCGCCCCACCTCACGGGTGTTGTAGATGCCACTGATGCGGATGCGGCCGGTGCTGGCGTCGGCCAGCAACAGCGGTGCGTCGAGGTAGCGGTTGATAATCGGCAGGGCCTGTTCCAGGCTCAGGTTGTCGAGCACCAGCTTGCCGTCGCGCCAGGCCAGGCTGTTGCCGTAGTCGTCGCTCTGCTCCAGTTGCGGCTCGAAGTCGCCCTTGTGATAGCTGGCCTGCATCCCCGGGCCCAGGCGGTAGCCACCGGCGCTGCCGTCGCTGGATACCAGTACCGAACCCTCCACCAGGGTGACCTTGACCTGCTCCTGGTACTTCCACACGTTGAACTGGGTGCCGGTGACGCGGGTCTGGCCGCGACCGGCATGCACGATGAACGGGTGGCTGCTGTCGTGCTGCACCTTGAAGAACGCCTCGCCACGCTTGAGCGTGACCTGGCGTTGGTCCTTGTAGTTGAGGTAGGTGAGCTCGGTGTTGAGGTTGAGCTGCACCGTGCTGCCGTCGCTCAGCTGCACGGTCTGCATGTGCGCGCCGGCTTCGAAGTGCTGATAGTGGTTGGGCAGCCAGCCTTGCTCCCAGCCCACCCAGCCGGCCAGCGGCAGCACCGCCAGGGCGATCGCGGCAGCGGATGCCAGCGGCCGCCAGTTGCGCGGGCGCGCGGCCTGTTGCACGGGCGGGTTGAAGTCGATGACAGTGGCATTGCGCGGCAGCAGGTCGGCGGTTTGCCAGATTTCCAGCATCGCCTGGTATTCCTCGGCATGCCGCGGGTCGGCCGCCAGCCAGCGGGCGAACGCCTCGCGCTCGCCCGCCGTGCAATCTTCGGCGTGCAGGCGCATGCACCAGTGCGCGGCGGCGTCGGTGATGGCATCGTCTGGGCTGGGATTGAGGCGGTCGTGGTTCATTGCGGCTCCGGGTTTTGCGCATTCTACCCTTGCTGGAGGGCTCCCGAGAACCGAGGTAATGGCGAATGACTATCAGTTGTGCCGGTTTTCGTCGGATTGGTGGCGGTTTTCCAGCGTTTGAGAACCCTTCGCGCAGGTAAAACAATGGCTGAAATCGTTGGGGCTGCCTTGCAGCCCATCGCGACACAAGGCCGCTCCTACATGGAATCGCGTTCCCCTGTAGGAGCGGCCTTGTGTCGCGATGGGGCGCAAAGCGCCCCCACGGCCTCTCAGAACTGCGCCGCCTCCAAACCATACAGGCTGCCACTACCCGCCCGGATACTGGCCTCCAACCCCAACCCCCGCGGCAAGACCCGCTGGAAGAAGAACTCTGCACACGCAAGTTTGGCCCCATGAAACGCGGCATCCTCGTCACGCCTGGCCAATGCCACCGCCGCCATCCGCGCCCACATGTAGGCATACGCAGTCAGCCCGAACAGCTGCAAATATTCCACCGCCACCGCGCTGACCAGGTTGGCATCCTCGCCGGCCCGCGCCCGCAGCCAGGCGCTGGTGGCCTCCAGCCGCGCCAGGCTCGCTTGCAGGGCTTCACGGTGCAGCGGCGCATCCACGCTGAAGGCCCGCACCTCGGCGGCAAAGCTGGCCAGCGCCTGGCCACCGTCGGCCAGCACCTTGCGCCCGAGCAGGTCGAGGGCCTGGATGCCGTTGGTGCCTTCATAGATCTGCGCGATGCGCACGTCGCGCACCCGCTGCTCCTGGCCCCATTCGCGGATATAGCCATGGCCGCCATACACCTGCTGGCCGAGCACGCAGCTTTCCAGGCCGTTGTCGGTGAAGAACGCCTTGGCCACCGGTGTCAGCAGCGCCACCAGGCGCTGCGCATGCTCGCGCTCGCCGGCGTCTTCGGCGTAGCGCGCCAGGTCCAGCTGCTGACCGACGTAGGCGGCAAACGCCCGCCCACCTTCGGTGAGGGTGCGCATGGTCAGCAGCATGCGCCGCACATCGCCGTGGTGGATGATCGGGTCGGCAGCCTTGTCCTGTGCCTGCGGGCCGCTGGCGGCGCGGCTTTGCAGGCGCTCGTTGGCGTAGCGGGCGGCGCTCTGGTAGGACGCCTCGGCACAGCCGATGCCCTGGATGCCGATGGACAGGCGCTCGTAGTTCATCATGGTGAACATCGCCGCCAGGCCCTTGTTCGGTTCGCCCACCAGGTAGCCGACGGCACCATCGAAGTTCATCACGCAGGTGGCCGAGGCCTTGATGCCCATCTTGTGTTCGATCGAGCCGCAATGGGCGGCGTTGCGCGCGCCCAGGCGGCCATCGGCCTCGACCAGGTACTTGGGCACCAGGAACAGCGAGATGCCCTTGGCGCCGGTGGGTGCATCCGGCAGCTTGGCCAGCACCAGGTGGACGATATTCTCCGTCAGGTCCTGTTCACCGCCGGTGATGAAGATCTTGCTGCCGCTGATGCGATAGCTGCCGTCGGCCTGGGGCTCGGCGCGGCTGCGGATCAGCCCCAGGTCGGTGCCGGCATGGGGTTCGGTGAGGCACATGGTGCCGGCCCAGCGGCCTTCGTACAGGGGCGGCAGGTAGGTGGCCTTGAGCGTTTCGCTGGCGTGGGCATCGATCGCCAGGCAACTGCCGGCGCTCAACGCCGAATACAGGCTGAAGCTGCAATCGGCGGCGTAGAGCATTTCTTCGAACAGCACACCGAGCATTTTCGGCATGCCCATGCCGCCATGTTCGGGGTTGCCGCCCAGGCCGACCCAACCGCCTTCGCGGTAGGTGTGCCAGGCCTCGCGGAAGCCGTCAGGGGTGGTGACTTCGCCTGCGGCAAAGCGCACGCCTTGCTCGTCACCGTTGCGGCTGAGCGGGGCAATCAGCTGGCCGGTGACTTTGGCTGCTTCCTCGAGGATGGCATCGGCGGTATCGGCGTCGATGCGCTCGGCCAGGGCAGGCAGGCGGGCCCACAGGGCCGGGGCGTTGAACACATCATGCAGGACGAAGCGCATGTCGCGCAGGGGGGCTGTGTAGGTGGTCATCGGTAGCTCTTGAAAAGTGGGAAATCTGGGCTGGCCTCTTCGCGGGTAAACCCGCTCCCACAGGGATCGCGCCAAACCTGAGCACATTGCTGTACCTGTGGGAGCGGGTTTACCCGCGAAGAGGCCACCACTGGATCAGAGGGCTTTGGCCCGGTCGCGCAGCACGTACTTCTGGATCTTGCCGGTGGAGGTCTTGGGCAGTTCGCCGAACACCACGGTCTTCGGCACCTTGAACCCGGCCAGGTGCTCGCGGCACCAGCTGGTGATGTCGGCTTCGCGGGTGTCTTCGCGGCCCGGCTTGAGGGCAACGAAGGCGCACGGGGTTTCCCCCCATTTTTCATCCGGGCGCGCCACCACCGCGGCTTCCAGCACCGCCGGGTGCTTGTACAGGGCGTCCTCGACCTCGATGGTGGAGATGTTCTCGCCACCGGAAATGATGATGTCCTTGAGCCGGTCCTTGATCTCGACATAGCCGTCGGCGTGCCACACGGCCAGGTCACCGGTGTGGAACCAGCCGCCACGGAAGGCTTCGACGGTGGCCTCGGGGTTCTTCAGGTAGCCCTTCATCACCGTGTTGCCACGCATGAAGATCTCGCCCAGGGTGTCGCCGTCGCGCGGCACCGGCTCGAGGGTTTGCGGGTCGGCGACCATCAGGCCGTCGAGGGTCGGGTAGCGCACGCCCTGGCGGGACTTGATCCGTGCGCGCTCTTCCAGCGACAGTTCATCCCATTCGTCATGCCAGGCACACACGGTCACCGGGCCGTAGACTTCGGTCAGGCCGTAGGTGTGGGTGACCTGTATGCCCATCTCTTCCACGGCGCCGATGACCTTGGCAGGTGGCGCGGCGCCGGCGACCATGGCCTGTACCGGGTGCTCGATGGCCGCCTTGGCCGCCTCGGGCATGTTTACCAGGGCGTTGAGCACGATCGGCGCGCCGCACAGGTGGCTGACCCGGTGCTCGCGGATCAGGGTCAGGATCTTCTGCGGGTCGACCCGGCGCAGGAACACATGGGTGCCGGCCAGCGCGGTGATGGTCCATGGGTAGCACCAGCCGTTGCAGTGGAACATCGGCAGGGTCCACAGGTACACCGGGCGATGGCCCATGCCCCAGACCATCTGGTTGCCCAGGGCGTTCAGGTAAGCGCCACGGTGGTGGTAGACCACGCCCTTGGGGTTGCCGGTGGTGCCGGAGGTGTAGTTGAGCGAGATCGCCTGCCACTCGTCATCGGGCCATTCCCAGGCAAAGTCCGGGTCGCCTTCGGCGAGGAACGCCTCATAATCCAGTTCGCTGACCGCACGGCCTTCGCCGTACTCCGGGTCATCCACATCTACCACCAATGGCGGGTGCTCGAGCAAGGCCAGGGCCGCCTCGATGACGCTGTGGAACTCGCGGTCGGTGATCAGCACCTTGGCCTCGCCATGCTGCAGCATGAAGGCGATGGCCTCGGCGTCCAGGCGTACGTTCAGGGTATTGAGCACGGCGCCGGTCATGGGCACGCCAAAATGGGCTTCGAGCATGGCCGGAATATTGGGCAACATCACCGCCACGGTGTCGCCACGGCCGATACCCCGGCCCATCAGGGCGCTGGCCAGGCGTCGGCAGCGTTGGTAGGTCTGCTGCCAGTTGCGGCGGATGGCACCGTGGATCACCGCCGGGTAGTTGCCGTATACGGCAGCGGTGCGTTCGATGAAACTCAGCGGGGTGAGGGCGACATGGTTGACGGCAGCGGGCATCAGGCCCTGGGCATAGATCGACATGCGGTAATCCTGTAGGGGAGGCAGGCACAATCTGTGCGCTTGACCCCCGGTGGCTGATTGTTAGCTCTGTTCAGGGTGCAGGGAGGCGGACGGTGGGCCGCTCGCCCTTGTCGCAGTTTTACGCGAGTCGCTATGGTATTAGGAATATCGACTATAGCAATATAGTAAAACTACTATAACAACGAGCCGCCTACCGTGGACAACACTGCCTATCCCTTGCTCGCCAAGGACCCGCAACCCAGCCTGATGCTGGCCGGCGACGCCAGGCCGCTGGCACTCAACCCGGCGCTGCAGGCCTGGGTCGATGAGGGCCCGGCACTGGCCAGCTGGCTGCCGGGCAACTGCGCCGCCCTGGTGCGCGCCTGCCTGCGCCAGCGCCGGGCGATCGCCGATGTCGAGGTGCAGGTCGGCGAACGCATCGTGCTGTGGAGCTTCATCCCTGACGACCAGGGCCAGCAGGTGCTGGCGCGTTGCCGCGACGCCAGCGACGAGCGCCATGGCGCACGCGAGGCCAGCCGCGCCCGGCGCCTGTACCGGCTGATCATCGAGAACACCACCGACCTGATCTCCCGGCACAGCCCCGATGGCCGCTTCCTCGATGCCTCGCCGGCGGCATTCCGCCTGCTTGGCCTGTGGCCCGAGCAGCTGCGCGGCATGGCCGTGCATACCCTGCTGCACCCGCGCGAGCGCCGCCAGGTGCTGCGCCAGGCCGCCGCCGCCCTGGATCAGGACGGCTACCACACCATGACCTGCCGGGTGCGCCAGGCTGCAGGCGGCTACCGCTGGTTCGAGATCGCCAGCCGGGCCATCCGCGAAACCTACACCGGCGCGGTGGTGGAGGTGGTCAGCGTGTCCCGCGACATCACCCTGCGCATCGAAGCCCAGGAAAGCCTGGCGCACAGTGCCCGCTTGGCCACCTTGGGCGAGCTGGCTTCGGGCATTGCCCACGAGATCAACCAGCCGTTGGCCGCAGTGGTCAACTATGCCAACGCCAGCCAGCGCTACCTGCAGGGCCTGGAGCGCGACCCGCAGGCCCGCGAGCGGGTGGGGCAGGGCCTGCAGCGCATCAGCGAACAGGCCACCCATGCCGCCGAAGTGATCCGCCGCCTGCGCGCCTTCCTGCGCAAAGGGCCGCGCCGCCTGCAGGCGCTGGACGTGGCCGAGGTGGCCGGCGAAGCCATGCGTCTGTGCGCCTGGGAGGCCGCGCGTGACCAGGTGGTGGTCGAGCTGCGCATGAGTGCGCAGTTGCCCTTGGTGTATGCCGACCGGGTACTGCTGGAGCAGGTGCTGTTGAACCTGCTGCGCAACGCCATCGATGCCAACCGCGAGCAGCATGGCGAGCGGCCGTCACGTATCCTGCTGGGCGCCGCGCGCGATGGCGATGGCGTGCTGGTCGAGGTGGCCGACCAGGGCCCGGGTGTGGCGCCCGAGCGCCTGGATGAAATCTTCACGCCGTTCACCACCAGCAAGGCCGATGGCCTGGGCCTTGGCCTGAGCATGAGCCGCAGCCTGATCGAGGGCTTTGGCGGCAGCCTGTGGGCGCGAGCCGGTGACAATGGCGGTCTGGTACTGTGCTGCCGCCTGGCGGTCAGCAGGGGATAAGGGGAGATGGCGGTGCAGGCGAAAGTGTATGTGGTCGATGACGACCAGGGTATGCGCGACTCGACGGTGTGGCTGCTGCAGTCGGTGGGCTTGCAGGCCTTGCCGTTCGCCGGCGGGCAGGCGTTTCTCGACGCCTGCGTCGACGATGGGCCGGCCTGTGTGCTGCTGGATGTGCGCATGCCTGGGCTGGGCGGGTTGGCGGTGCAGCAGGCGATGCGCGAGCGTGGCCTGGGGTTGCCGGTGATCTTCGTCAGCGGCCATGCCGATGTGCCGATCGTGGTGCGGGCATTCAAGGCCGGCGCCTGCGACTTCATCGAAAAGCCCTACAACGACCAGTTGCTGCTCGACAGCGTACAGGCTGCGCTGGAGAGCGCCGGGCGGGCACGCCAGGACGACCAGGCGCTGGCCCGGGTGCAGGCGCGCATCGACGGCCTGACCCCGCGCGAGCGCGACGTGTTCGTGCCGTTGGCCCAAGGGTTGAGCAACCGCGAGATTGCCGAGCGGCTGGGGGTGAGCGTGAAGACGGTGGACCTGTACCGGGGGCGGGTGATGAAGCGGTTGCAGGCCGATAGCCTGGCGGAGTTGGTGGGCATGGCCATAGCCTGCGGGGCGGTGGAGGCACTGGGCCTGCGAACACCGTAGCAGGCCTTGACGCATGGCCCTGTAGGAGCGGCCTTGTGTCGCGATGGGGCGCGAAGCGGCCCCAGGTTTTGTGCCCCAGCAGAAATTGCCGGGGCCGCTTTGCGGCCCATCGCGACACAAGGCCGCTCCTACAGGGGCAGCGCAAGGGGCAGAAATCATGAAATTTTCCATAGCAACCTAATCAAAGCTTTGACATTCACTGCCTAGGCAGTAATATTTTTACACAATTACCCGAGCAGCCTCCGATGGCCCATTTCTCCCCCGAAAACTTCCAGACCTGCGCCATCGGCATGCTGCTTGGCCGCGCGGCGATCCTCAAGGACCGCATTCTCGACTGGCACCTCGAATCCGAAGGCGTCACCGCCGCGCAGTTCAAGGTGCTGATCATCGTCACCCAGTACCAGGTGGACACCCCGGCCGAGCTGTGCCGCTACCTGGGCCTGGACAGCGGGTCGATGACCCGCATGCTCGACCGCCTCGAGCAGAAGGAGCTGATCGTGCGCAACCGCTGCGCCGACGACCGTCGCCAGGTGCGCCTGGCCCTTACCGCCGATGGCCAGCGCCTGGCTGACCGCCTGCCGGAAATCGGCGCGGCGGCCATGAACGAGTTGTGCGGCGCACTGGCAGCCGAAGAGCTCGAGACCCTGGAAGGCCTGCTGGCCAAGGTCCTGCTCGCTGCCGGCGACCCGTTGACGATCCGCCGCTTCGGCGATCGTTGAACCCTGTCACGAATTTTCCAAGGTATTGTCATGGCCACTCCCGCAGACACCCCGACTCCCTCCGCCGCGCCCGAACCGTCGCGCAAGCGCAAGGCCTGGCTGCTTGGCCTGGTGTTGCTGCTGATCCTTGCCGGCGTCGGTGCCTGGGCCTGGTACAGCCTGGTCGGGCGCTGGCACGAAAGCACCGACGATGCCTACGTCAACGGCAACGTGGTAGAGATCACCCCGCTGGTCACCGGCACCGTCACCAGCATCGGTGCCGATGACGGCGACCTGGTCCACGCCGGCCAGGTATTGCTGCAATTCGACCCGGCCGACAGCCAGGTGGCCTTGCAGTCCGCCGAAGCCAAACTGGCGCGCAGCGTGCGCCAGGTGCGCGGGTTGTACAGCAACGTCGACGCGCTCAAGGCGCAGCTGGAAACCCGCCAGGCCGAGCTGCGCAAGGCCCGGCAGGACTTCAACCGGCGCAAGGTGCTGGCCGACAGCGGTGCGATTGCCGCAGAAGAATTGTCCCATGCCCGCGATGACCTGAGCGTGGCCGAGGCCGCCGTCAACAGTGCGCGCCAGCAGCTCAGCACCAGCAGCGCGCTGGTCGACGATACCGTGGTGTCCTCGCACCCCGAGGTGATGGCCGCCGCCGCCGACCTGCGCCAGGCCTACCTCGACCATGCCCGCACCACCCTGGTGGCACCGGTCACCGGCTACGTCGCCAAGCGTACCGTGCAGCTTGGCCAGCGCCTGCAACCGGGCACCGCGACCATGGCGGTGATCCCGCTGGACCAGGTGTGGATCGACGCCAACTTCAAGGAAACCCAGCTGCGCGACATGCGTATCGGCCAGCCGGTGCAGATCAGCGCCGACCTGTACGGCAGCGAGGTCAGGTACAGCGGCACGGTCGACAGCCTTGGCGCCGGCACCGGCAGCGCCTTCGCCCTGTTGCCGGCGCAGAATGCCACCGGTAACTGGATCAAGATCGTCCAGCGCGTGCCGGTGCGCATCCACCTCAGCCCCGACCAGCTCAAGGACCACCCGCTGCGTATCGGCCTGTCCACCGTGGTCGAGGTCGACCTGCACGACCAGAGCGGCCCGGCCCTGGCCCAGCAGCCACCGCAGCAGGCCAGCTACACCACCCAGGTGTATGACCGCCAGCTGGTCGAAGCCGACAACCTGATCGCCCGGCTGATCCACGAAAACAGCGCAACCGGCAAGACGGCCCAGCGATGAGCAACAACGCTGCTGCCCAGTTCACGCCACCGAGCCTGCTGCTGACCACCATCGGCCTGTCACTGGCGACGTTCATGCAGGTGCTCGACACCACCATCGCCAACGTGGCCTTGCCGACCATTTCCGGCAACCTGGGGGTGAGCTACGAGCAGGGCACCTGGGTCATCACTTCGTTCGCGGTGAGCAACGCCATCGCCTTGCCGCTGACCGGCTGGCTCAGCCGGCGGTTCGGCGAGGTGAAGCTGTTCATCTGGGCCACGCTGCTGTTCGTGCTGGCCTCGTTCCTGTGCGGTATTGCCCAGTCGATGCCGGAACTGGTCGGTTTTCGCGTGTTGCAGGGCGTGGTGGCCGGGCCGTTGTACCCGATGACCCAGACCTTGCTGATCGCCGTCTATCCGCCGGCCAAGCGCGGCATGGCCCTGGCGCTGCTGGCGATGGTAACGGTGGTGGCGCCGATTGCCGGGCCGATTCTCGGGGGCTGGATCACCG
Source organism: Pseudomonas sp. B5(2017) (assembly GCF_002112825.1). Classification (NCBI taxonomy): domain Bacteria; kingdom Pseudomonadati; phylum Pseudomonadota; class Gammaproteobacteria; order Pseudomonadales; family Pseudomonadaceae; genus Pseudomonas; species Pseudomonas sp. B5(2017). The sequence continues at coordinate 21,292 of NZ_NEIR01000021.1, read as the reverse complement.
ACAGCTACAGCTGGCCGTGGATCTTCTTCATCAACGTGCCCATCGGCCTGTTCGCCGCCGCCGTGGTGCGCCAGCAGATGCGCACCCGGCCGGTGGTCACCAGCCGCCAGCCGATGGACTACATCGGCCTGCTGACGCTGGTCATCGGCGTTGGCGCCTTGCAGGTGGTGCTGGACAAAGGCAATGACCTGGACTGGTTCGAGTCGTCGTTCATCATTGTCGGCAGCCTGATCTCGCTGGTGTTCCTGGCGGTGTTCGTGATCTGGGAACTGACCGACCGTCACCCGGTGGTCAACCTGCGCCTGTTCGCGCACCGCAACTTCCGCGTCGGCACCATCGTGCTGGTAGGGGGCTATGCCGGGTTCTTCGGCATCAACCTGATCCTGCCGCAGTGGCTGCAGACGCAGATGGGCTATACCGCTACCTGGGCCGGCCTGGCGGTGGCGCCGATCGGCCTGTTGCCGGTGCTCATGTCGCCGTTCGTGGGCAAGTACGCGCACCGCTTCGACCTGCGTGTGCTGGCCGGGCTGGCGTTCCTGGCGATCGGCAGCAGCTGCTACATGCGTGCCGGGTTCACCAGCGAGGTGGACTTCCAGCATGTGGCGCTGGTGCAGCTGTTCATGGGCATTGGCGTGGCGCTGTTCTTCATGCCGACCTTGAGCATCCTGCTGTCCGACCTGCCACCGCAGCAGATTGCCGATGGCTCGGGCCTGGCGACCTTCCTGCGTACCTTGGGCGGCAGTTTCGCGGCGTCGCTGACCACCTGGATCTGGATTCGCCGGGCGGACCAGCACCATGCCTACCTGAGCGAGCACATCAGCCAGTTCGACCCGGCCACGCGGCATACCCTGGAGCAGCTGGGCGGGGCCAGCCCGCAGAGCTATGCGCAGCTGGAGCAGATACTCAACGGGCAGGCGTACATGATGTCGACGGTGGACTACTTCACCCTGATGACCTGGGTGTTTGCCGGGTTGATCCTGCTGGTGTGGTTCGCCAAACCGCCCTTTACCGCCAAGGCGGGGCCGGCGTCGGCAGGGCATTGAGCCGGGCCAGAACAAGGCCCAGGCTCTTGCCCTTGCCAAATGCCATGTCAGGCACTCGCTGCTGCGTACCAGGGCCGCTGCATGCGCAGCACCAACCGGTCGATTTGCGGCACCAGCAGGTTGCCGGCCAGCACGGCGAAGCAGAGGCCATCGGCGTAAAGCCCGAACTCGCGGATCAGCTCGGTCAGCGTGCCGACGGTCACGCCGAAGAGGATGCGACCGGCCCGGGTATCGGGGCTGGTGACCGGATCGGTGGCGATGAAGAAGGCGGTGAAGAGGTAGCCGCCGAGGCTGAGGTTGTACACGGCTTCCTGCAGGCTGTGGCCGGCGGCCATGCACAGCAATACCGTGCTCGTGAGCATCGCCAGCGGAATCTCGATGCGGATCACCCGCAGCAAAGCCAGCAGCAAACCGCCGGCAATGTAGCCGTACCCCGACAGGTTGTGGGTGACATGGGTGAACTCGTTCTGCGCCAGTTGAGTGGCGCCGGCGAACGCATCGAGATCCAGGCGTGGCGCCAACTGTAGCTGTTGCAGCAGAACCGCCTTGGCGTCGAGGGCTGCGGTCCAGGGGGCATGGTTCGATGGCGCGGGGTACAACTGCTGGTAGAAGCAGATGGCAACCACCCCCAGGCCAACCATCGCAGGGTTGAGGCGGTTGCGTCCAAGGCCTCCACTGGCGTGCTTGCACAGTGCCAGAGCGGCAAAGCTGGCCAGGGCGATCATCCACAACGGCACCATCAGCGGCAATGCCCGAGCCAGTATCAGGCCCAGCACCAGCCAGCTGAGGTCGCTCAAACCCTTGCGTACGTCATGCCCGCGCAGGCGCAGCAGGGCGGCTTCGAAGCCCAGGGCGAACAGCACGCACCAGAAGGCCTGCAACCAGACCACGACACCGAATTGCCAGGCATAGAGGACGGTGCCCGGCAGCAGGCACAGGACGACCAGCAGCATCACCGTGCGCAGTCGTTGCGGGATGGGGTGGCGTATCAGGCTCATGCGCGTACCTCCGTCTTGCTCTGGCGGAAGCGTTCGCGCAGCGGGATATTGCTCGGGCAGATGCTGCTGCAGCTGCCGCATTCGATGCAGGCGTCCAGGCGCAGCTCTTGCAGGCTGGCCTTGTCCAGGCGTTCGGCAGCAGCGTAGAGGTCCAGCGGCCGCAGCGACATCGGGCAGACATCCACGCAGCGCGTGCAGCGAATGCAACTGCTGGCGGGGCGAGCAGCCGGCAGGTAGCGCTCGGCGCCGAATATCAGGCAGCTGCTGGTCTTGCTGACGAAGGCGTTGGCGTCCGGTAGCGGCTGCCCCATCATCGGGCCGCCGACCTGGGTCAGCTGCCCAGTGGAGGACGCGCCAGCAATCGCGCGCAGTTCGCTGACCGGGTAGCCCACCGGCACCCGCACATTGCCCGGGCGCTCGCAGTCACCGGTCAGGGTCAGCACGCGGCTGGTCAGTGGTTCGCCCTGAAAGACGGCCCGGCCCAGTGCGTAGAGGGTTGCGACATTCAGCGCCAGCACGCCGATATCGGCGGGGCGGCTCCCCGGGGCCAGGTTGCGGCCACTGAGGCTCTTGATCATCAACGGCTGCCCACCTGCCGGGTAACGCTCCGGAAGTGGACAAATCTCGACCCGGGTGCGCGCCTGGCGAGCGGCGGCACGTAACGTGGCCATCGCCTCCGGCTTGTTGGTTTCGATGCCGAAACGGGTAGTCGTTATTCCCAGCAGCGCGGCGACATAGTCGGCGGCCTCGATCAACGCTTCGGCATTCTCACGCATGAGGCGGTCATCGCAGGTAAGGAAGGGCTCGCATTCGGCACCGTTGATCAGCAGCAGATCGGGCTGCTGTGCGCCGGCCAGCTTGAGGGCAGTCGGGAAACCCGCACCACCAAGGCCGACTATGCCCATCTGCAATGCGCGCTCGACCAGCGCCTCTGGCGTTTGCGGCAGGCCCGGCGCCGGGCGTTCGAGCCACTCATCCAGGCCATCTGCGTTCAGGATGACGGCCATGACCGGCTCGGCCGAGTCGGCCGCGAAGACGTGATCGATCCGTTCCACGATGCCGGAGGTACTGGCATGCACCCAGGCGGTGGTGTTGTCGCCAATACCGATCACTTCGCCCTTGCGCACATGCTGCCCCGGCTGCACGCAAGGCTGGACAAACCGCCGACCCCGCCCGAGGGGGATCGCCAGCTGGATTTTTCCGATTGCGACGGGGGCAACCGGGGTGGCGTTGGATAGTTCCTTGTATCCCCTGAGCTCGATCCCTCCATGCCAACTACGCTGAGAGGATGAGGCGATGGCCAGCAGACGGCGCCAGAAAGTTTTCTGTTGCGGCTGACGCTGGGCGCGGATGCGGCTCTGCAGGCGTTCGACGCTCTGCAACGAATGGCTAGACATTTACTGTCCTCCAATTTTTGGGCAAAGAACGCCCCTATGCGCTTATGCACATGATGGTTTTGTAACTTCCGGGACGTTAAGCGGAAAGGGAGGGGGGATGATTGATCACCCGCGCAGATCAGAGTGCTCAATGAGGATTTTGTTCGGTTTTTGACCAGGTTTGCTGATGAACGGTAGGCCAATTGCCATCTCGCAATTCTGGTGAAATAACCTGCGCCGCGAACGGGCGGCCAGAGTCGGCGAGGTGTCGAATGATGCGCGCAAGCCTGCTGGTGATGCTGGTGACATTGCTGTATGGCTGCGGCGAAAGGATCGAACGCTTTGGCGGGCCGACCATGGGCAGCACGTATTCGATCCAGTACGTACCCACCGCGCAGGCGCCCGGCGCGCAGCAGGTAAAGGCCGACGTCGAGGTGATTCTCGAGGCGCTCGACAAGCAGTTTTCCAACTGGCGCGGCGATTCCGTGGTTGCCCGCTTCAACGCTCTGCCGGCCGGCGCCTGTCAGGCGGTGCCGGAAGAGATGCAGCATTTGCTGGTGTACGGTGTGTCCCTGTTCCGCGAGAGTGGCGGTGCTTTCGACCTGACGGTCTTGCCATTGATGAACCTCTGGGGCTTCGGCCCGCAGTCACGCGGCAGGCAGGTGCCGGACGCCAGCGCACTGGCACGGGAGCAGGCCCGGGTAGGGCTGCAGCACTTGCACCTGGATGGAGAAAAGCTGTGCAAGGATGTGGCGGCGCAGCTGGATTTCGACAGCATGCTCGCCGGTTATGCAGTGGATCGGGTGGGTGACCGGCTTGCGGCCCTGGGTATCCAGGCCTATCTGGTCGAGATCACCGGTGAACTCAAGGGCGTCGGCCGCAAGCCGGATGGCTCGCCCTGGCGCATCGCCCTCGAGGTACCGAGTGGCGGGGGCGAGCAGCAAGTGGAGCGCGCCATCGCCCTGGATGGCTACGGCGTTGCCACCGCCGGTGATTACCGCAACTATTTCGAGGAAGGTGGCCAGCGCTACTCGCACACCTTCGACCCCCGTGTCGGCAGGCCGGTCAAGCACGCGCTGGCGGCAGTGTCGGTGGTCGACCCTTCGGTGCTGCGTGCCGATGCCCTCGATACATTGTTGATGGTGCTCGGCCCGGAGGAAGGCTATGCCTTCGCCGAGCGGCATGAAATCGCTGCCTATTTCATCATGCACCAGGGGCTGGGTTTCGTTGCGCGGGCGACGCCGCGATTCGAGACGTTGTTTCCCCAGCAGGGCACGCCCAGGCAGTAGCAGCAGGAAAGGTCATTCCCACGCGCAGCCTTTTCCCCTATTGTCGATGCTCCCTTTCCAAACGATTGGCAGATCCATGGAGAAAGTCATCGTCATCACCGGTGCCAGCCGCGGCATCGGCGCCGCCACGGCGCTGCTGGCCGCCCGCCAGGGCTACCGCATCTGCATCAACTACCACGCCGACGACCAGGCCGCCGAGGACATCCTCGGCCAGGTCCGCGCCCTGGGCGCCAAGGCCATCACCGTGCGCGCCGACGCCAGTGTCGAGGATGAAGTCATCCAGCTGTTCCAGCGCGTGGACGAAGAACTCGGCCCGGTTACCGCACTGGTCAACAACGCAGGCACCATCGGCCAGCAAAGCCGGGTCGAGGACATGTCCGAATTCCGCCTGCTCAAGGTCATGAAGACCAACGTCGTCGGCCCCATGCTCTGCGCCAAGCACGCACTGAAGCGCATGGCCCGCAGGTACGGCGGGCAGGGCGGGGCCATCGTCAACGTGTCGTCGGTGGCCGCACGCCTGGGCTCGCCCAACGAATACGTGGACTATGCCGCTTCCAAGGGCGCCCTCGACACCTTCACCATTGGCCTGGCAAAGGAAGTGGCAGGCGAGGGCGTGCGAGTCAATGGTGTGCGGCCAGGCTACATCCATACCGGGTTCCACGCGCTGTCGGGCGACCCCGACCGGGTCAGCAAGCTCGAGCCCGGCTTGCCCATGGGCCGCGGCGGGCGCCCCGAGGAAGTGGCCGAGGCCATCCTCTGGCTGCTCTCGGACAAAGCCTCGTACTCCACCGGCAGCTTCATCGACCTGGGCGGCGGGCGCTGAGCGCGCCGTTCAATCCTCCAGCAGCGTGCGTACCCGTTCGGCCAGCACTTCCAGTTCGAACGGCTTGGTCAGCACCTGAGTGCCTTGCAGCAACTGGCCGTCACTGAGCGCCGCGCTTTCGTCGTAGCCAGTGATGAACAGCACCCTGAGGTCGGGGTGGCGCTCGCGGCAACGTTCAGCCAACTGGCGGCCATTCAGGCCGCCAGGCAGGCCGATATCGCTCAACAGCAGGTCTGGCCGCTCGCCAGCTTGCAGGTGGGCGAGGGCGGCCGGGCCGTTCTCGAATGCATCGACCCGATAGCCCAGTTCTTCCAGCACCTCGCAGACGACCACGCGCAAGGCGGCCTGGTCTTCGACCAGCAGAATACGCTGCGTGGCGCTGCTGCTTTTTTCCAGCAGTGTGCGCGGTGGCCTGGGTGCCGGGGCTTCGGGGTGCTGGTGGTGGCGGGGAAGCAGCAGCTCGATGCGGGTGCCTTCGCCAAGTGTCGACAACACCCGTAGCTGCCCGCCCGACTGGCGCACGAAACCATAGGTCATCGACAAGCCCAGCCCAGTGCCGTGGCCCATCGGCTTGGTGGTGAAAAACGGGTCGACGGCGCGCTCGGCCACCTCCGCCGACATGCCATTGCCGCTGTCGCTGACGCTCAGCCGCACGTATTCGCCAGCTGGCAGTTCCAGTGCACGGGCTTGCTGGTCGTCGAGCTGCAGGTTGTCACCGAGGATATCGATCACGCCGCCAGTGGGCATGGCATCGCGGGCATTGATGCACACGTTGAGCAGGGCGCTTTCCAGTTGCGGCGGGTCGATGAAGGTCGGCCACAGCTGGCAGGGGAATTGGCTGGTCAGGGTGATGGAGGGGCCGATGGTGCGGCGCAGCAGCTCTTCCATGCCGCCCACCAGCGTGGCCACCTGCGTGGAGCAGGGCTGCAGGGTCTGCTGACGGGAGAATGCCAGCAGCCGGTGTACCAGCGAAGAGGCCCGCTGCGCCGAGTCGCTGGACAGCTTCAGCAACGGCTCCAGGGCGTCGAAACGGGATTGTTCCAGGCGTTGGCGCATCAGCTCCTGGGCACTGAGGATGCCGCCCAGCAGGTTGTTGAAGTCGTGGGCGATGCCGCCACTGAGCTGGCCGACCGCTTCCATCTTCTGTGCCTGGCGCAGGGCCTCCTCGGCCTTGGCCTGTTCTGCCAGTGCCGCATTCACCCGTTGTTCCAGCTCCTCGTTCAGGCGCTGCAGGGCCTGCTCTGCCCGTCGGCGTGCGGTGACGTCCTTGAACAGAACCGCCACCTGACGCTTTTCGGCAGGCTCTACGCGGAAGGTGGTCACCGACAACACATGGCCGGTGGCGACCAGTTCCTGCTCGAAATGCAGCGGCTCGCCCGTGCGCAGCACCGCGCCATAACGAGCGACCCAATCGTCGGCCTCATCGGGCACCATCTCGCGCAGTTTCTGCCCGACCACGTTGGGGATGCCGGCGTGCTTGGCATAGGCCGCGTTGGCCAGCACATGCACATAGTCGCTCAGCGGGCCGTGCGGGCCGTCGAAGAACTCGATGATGCAGAAGCCCTCGTCCATGGTGTCGAACAGCGAGCGGTAGAAGTCCTGGTCGTGTTGCTGATGGCTTGCCAGGCGGGCTTCCAGCAGCGCGTTCTGTTGCTGCAGGGCTTCGACTTGTTGGCGCAGTGAAAGCAGGTCGCGGGAGGGCATGCCGACGTCCGACAGTGGATGAAGCCCAGACTTTAGCGTGTTCGGCAACAGGCGAATAGCCAGTCAACGCGGGTGTGGCGCAATGGCCAGCAGCCGCTCGATCCGTTCGCCAAGGGTGCTCAGGTCGAAGGGTTTGTGCAGCAGTTCGGTGCGCCTGTCGGGCCGGGCAAAGTGCACCGTATCGGCAGCGTCGTAGCCGGTAATCAGCAATACCGGGGCATGCTCCACCAGGTTTTGGTAGGCCTCTGCAAGCTGGTAACCATCAACCCGCCCAGGCAGACCGACATCGGTGATCAGCAAGTCCGGTGGTGGCCCTTCCTGCAACGATTCAAGCGCCGGGTGGCCGCCCTCGAAAGCTTGCACCTGGTAGCCCAGCTCCGTCAGCACTTCGACCAGCACCAGGCGCAAGGCCGGTTGGTCCTCCACCAGCATGATCCGGCACCCGCGCGCCTGCAGGGGCGCGGTGGCGGATGTGGCTGGCTCGTCGTTGCAGGTTGCGGGAGCGCTCCGGTCTCGGGGCAGGTACAGGTGAACGCAAGTGCCTTGCCCGGCGACGCTGTCGATCAGCAACTGCCCCCCGGACTGGCGAACAAAGCCATAGACCATGGACAATCCCAGGCCGGTGCCCTGGCCCAGTGGCTTGGTGGTGAAGAAGGGTTCGAGGGCGCGTTGCAGCACCTCACTGGACATGCCCACGCCGGTGTCCTCGACTCGAATGTGCAGGTAGTGGCCCGTCGGCAGGTCCAGGCGCTCGGCCTCGGCCGCTGCGAGATCGGCGTTCTCGCAACCGATGCGCAAGGTGCCGCCCAGCGGCATGGCGTCACGGGCGTTGATACACAGGTTGAGCAGGGCGTTCTCCAACTGTTGCGGGTCGATGCGGATCGACCATTGCTCAGTCAGTGTGCGGTCTTGGAAGTCGATGTGCGGGCCGGTCGAGCTGCGGATCAGGTCATGCATGTCGGCGACCAGGCGCTGCACATCCACCGCTTGTGGCAGCAGCGTCTGCTGGCGCGAAAAGGCCAGCAACCGCTGCACCAGGGCTGAGGCGCGCAGTGCGTTGCTACGGCCGAGCTCGAGCATGCGGGCCGTGTCGGCAAAGCGTTGCTGGCCCAGGCGTTGCTCTGCCAGCTCCAGTGCGCCAAGCAGGCTGCCCAGCAAGTTGTTGAAGTCGTGGGCGATGCCACCGGTCAACTGGCCGACCGCCTCCATTTTCTGCGACTGGCGCAGGGCTTCTTCGGCCTGGCGCAGGCGTTCCTGCTCGGCCACGCGCTCGGTGATGTCATAGGCGAACAGGTACCCGCCCTGGACTTGCTGCTGCGCATCGTGCAACGGGTGGTAGCGAATCTCGTAATGGCGCGGGGCGTCAGGCGGGCCGAGAGTGATGGTGTCGATGAAGGCTTCGCCGGCCAGCACGCGTGGCCACACCGGTGCCAGGCGGCCCATGATGTCAGGCTGGTTGAGCAGGAACTGCGGCACGTAATCGCCGATCTGCGGCACGAAACCACGGTAATGCGCGAAGGTTTCCCGGGCCATGCGGTTGATCGCTATCAGGCGCATGCTGCGGTCGGCAGCAAACACGTTGGCCAGGCTGTTGTCGAGCAATTCGCCCAGCAGCCGGTTGTGGGCCTGTGCAGTGTCGTCGCGCTCGGCCAGGCGAGCTTCCAGTTCTGCGACACGCGCTTGCAGCTGTGCCAGGGACGGGAGCGAATCTGCTTGCATGGCGAGGGCCCGGTGAGCGGATCGGGCAACTATAGTCGCCCACCGGGGCACCAGCCATCAGAACGAGCGGATGATTCGCCCCAGGGTTTCCATGGCCCGTTCGGCATCCTCGTGCCAGGGGCTGCCGTAGTTCAGGCGGATGCAGTTGCCGAAGCGCCGGGTGGGCGAGAAGATCGGCCCGGGGGCGATGCTGATGCCTTGGGCCAAGGCCATGTGGAACAGCTTGAGAGCGTCCATCTGTTCGGGCAGCTCCAGCCACAGGAAGTAGCCGCCGGACGGTTGGCTGACCCGCGTCTGCGCCGGAAAGTGCCGGGCGATGGCCGCCAGCATGTTGGCCTGCTGGCCTTCCAGGGCATAGCGCAGTTTGCGCAGGTGGCGGTCGTAGCCGCCGTGCTGCAGGTAGTCGGCGATGGCCGCCTGGGCCGGCATCGAGGCACACAGCGAGGTCATCAGCTTGAGCCGTTCGATCTTCTGCGCAAAGCGCCCGGCTGCCACCCAGCCGATGCGGTAGCCGGGTGCCAGGCTCTTGGCGAACGAGCCGCAGTGCATCACCAGGCCCTGGGTGTCGAAGGCCTTGGCCGGTTTGGGTGCCTGTTGCGAGTAGTACAGTTCGGCGTACACGTCGTCTTCGATCAATGGCACCTGATGACGCGCCAGCAGCTCCACCAGTGCCTGCTTTTTCGCCTCCGGCATGCTGGCGCCCACCGGGTTCTGGAAGTTGGTCATGCACCACACGGCCTTGACCGGGTGCTTCTCCAGCGTTTGCGCCAGCACGCCCAGGTCCATGCCTTCGCGCGGGTGCACAGGGATTTCCACGGCCTTGAGCTTGAGCCGCTCCAGTACCTGCAGGCAGGCATAGAAGGCGGGCGCTTCGATGGCCACCAGGTCACCGGGCTGGGTGACGGCCTGCAGGCACAGGTTCAGGGCTTCCAGCGCGCCGTTGGTGATCAGCAGCTCCTCCATCGGCAACATCAGCCCGCCAACCATGTAGCGCAGGGCAATCTGCCGGCGCAGTTGCGGGTTGCCGGGTGACAGGTCGGTCACCACCATGCGCGGGTCCATGCTGCGGCTGGCGCTGGCCAGCGAGCGCGACAGGCGTTGCAGCGGAAACAGCTCGGGGCTGGGGAAGGCCGAGCCGAACGGCACGGTGTTGGGGTCCTTGATCGAGTCGAGGATCGAGAACACCAGCGCGCTGACGTCGACGTCGGTGGACTCGCTGACCGGCTGCAATGCCTGCGGCTCGCTGAACTGGCGCGGGGCGTGAGCGTTGACGAAGTAGCCCGAGCGCGGCCGGGCGCGGATCAGCCCGCGCCGCTCCAGCAGGTAGTAGGCCTGGAACACGGTGGACGGGCTGACCCCGTGGGTCTGGCTGGCATAGCGCACCGAGGGCACGCGCTGGCCGGGGCCCAGCACCCCGGAGCGGATCAGTTCGGCGATGTCGTCGGCAAAGCGTTCGTAGCGTTTCATTCTGGCCTTCTGTCGAAGCCTGGCAGGCAAGGTGGAGTCAGTGTAAGGGATCAACGGTTCAGCGGCGCGACGAAGCGGCTGTGGGCCACGCTGCGGATGGCGGGGTCGTCGCGCTCGCTGATCTCGAAGCTCAGTGTCTGCGAGCTGCTGGCCGGGCGCTCGGCGAGCATCGCCACCGACACCGGCAGTTCACTCATTTCACCGGCCGGGATCATGAATGAGGTCTTGCCCTGCAGGCTGAAGCCGTCGGCGTCCAGCAGGCGCAGCTGGTAGTGCCGGGTGCTTTCGGTCTTGTTGATGACTTTGAGCAGGTAGATGTTCTCGATCTGGCCCTGGGCATTCTCGCGGAACAGGCCGCGGTCCTTGATCACATCCAGCGACACCATCGGGCGCAGCTGCAAGGCCACCACCAGCGCCGCGATCATCACCCCCAGCGCGGCGGCGTAGCCCAGCAGGCGCGGGCGCAGCCAATGGGTGGTGCCACCTTGCAGGCTGTGTTCGGACTTGTAGCCGATCAGGCCACGTGCATAGCCCATCTTGTCCATTACCCCGTCACAGGCATCGATGCACGCCGCGCAGCCGATGCACGCCATTTGCAGGCCATCGCGGATATCGATGCCGGTGGGGCACACCTGTACGCACAAGGTGCAGTCGATGCAGTCGCCCAGGCCCTGGGCGCGGAGGTCGCTGCCTTTCTTGCGCGGGCCACGGGCTTCGCCGCGCCGCGGGTCATAGGCGACCGCCAGGGTGTCCTTGTCGAACATCACGCTCTGGAAGCGTGCATAGGGGCACATGTGCAGGCACACCGCTTCGCGCAGCAGGCCGGCATTGATGTAGGTGGCGGCGGTGAAGAACAGCACCCAGAACAGCGCCACGCCGCCCAGTTGCAAGGTGAACAGCTCCGCGGCCAGTGGGCGGATCGGGGTGAAGTAGCCGACGAAGGTCAGCCCGGTGAGCACACCAATGGCCAGCCACAGGCTGTGCTTCAGCGTGCGCCGGGCCAGTTTGTTCAGGCTCCAGGGCGCGGAAGCCAGCTTGATGCGCTGGTTGCGGTCGCCCTCGGTGACCTTTTCGCACCACATGAACAGCCAGGTCCAGGTGCTTTGCGGGCAGCTGTAGCCGCACCATACGCGGCCGGCATACACGGTGATGGCGAACAGGCCGAAGGCGCAGATGATCAGCAGCGCCGACAGCAGGATGAAGTCCTGCGGCCAGAAGGTGGCGCCGAAGATGTGGAATTTGCTGTTGCCCAGGTCCCACAGCACGGCCTGGCGGCCATTCCAGTTCAGCCAGGCGGTGCCGAAGAACAGCACGAACAGGGCGCCGGCGAAGCCGATGCGCAGGTTGCGGTACAGCCCGGTGAAGCTGCGGGTATGGATGCCATTGTCGGCGCGGCGCGGCTGGGGGCTGGCTGGGGCGGTGGCGATCTCTGTGAAAGGGATTCTATCGTTCATGGCTCGGTGCTCATCAGGCCTCGATCAGGCATGAGCACTATGGCCCTGAGGCTGTTATCAGCACAGGCTCAGATTTTGCGATAAAAACCGTATCAGATTTCCGGGCAAGCCCCGCCAGGCCTCAGATTACCGAGCCTGGCGTGCTTGCCTTCAGATGCCTGCGGCTATCCACCGCACCCGCCACGGTCAGTGCATCGGCCTCGGCTTCGGTGATGGGCACACGCTGGCCGGCGAGCAGGGCCACGGACATTCGCAGCTGTTCGTCGGTGACGATTTCGATGGACGGGCCATCACCCTCGAGGCGCAGGTCTTCGCCCAGCAGGGTGCAGCGGCGGGTGGTTTCATCGATTTCAACGGGCATGGGGCGGTCCTCCTGGGGGTGGTTACAGGGTGGACCGTGCTGAGGAGAAGGTTGCTGCATCAGCAGGCTGAACGGCACTTTGTCATTTGTTCGGGGGTCAACCCTTGCAGATGGCAGGCCTGGCCTCTTCGCGGGTAAACCCGCTCCCACAGGGTTTGCACAGGTTTCAATGCAATGCAGTACCTGTGGGAGCGGGTTTACCCGCGAAGAGGCCGGGCCTGGCAATGCAATACTCAGGCAGGGGAAAAGCAATGGACCTCATCTGGCAAGCAATCCAGGCCGAATTCGCCGATATCACCGACGAGCGCGAGGTCACGCAAATCCTCGTACGCCTGCTGATGGCAGCCCTGCTCGGCGCCGTGCTGGGCTTCGAGCGCGAGCACAAGGGCAAGGCCGCCGGGGTGCGCACGCATATGCTGGTTTCGCTTGGCGCTGCGCTGTTCGTGCTGGCACCGAGCATGGCCGGGGCCGATGAGCAGGCGCTGAGCCGGGTGATCCAGGGCATTGTCGCCGGTATCGGTTTTCTGGGTGCGGGCACCATTCTCAAGGGTAACGGCCAGGACGCCAGCCATGTGAAGGGCCTGACCACTGCCGCCGGGCTGTGGATGACCGCCGCCATCGGTACGGCAGCCGGCATGGGCCGTGAAGCCACGGCGTTGATCAGCACGATACTGGCCCTGCTGGTGCTGGGCACGATGCCGTTGCTGGTGGACAAGCTCGAAGGGCAGGATGAGGGAAAGCAGGAGGAGGAAGAGGGCAGGAAGCACTGAGGGGAGCCGAAGCTCCCCTCAAAGCGTTGTTGCCTGCTCTTTTTTTATTATTGGGACCGGCCTGTTGTTGTTTTTGTCAGCCTGTCCTGGTGTTGCGGGCGACCCCCATGCGGGGTCAAGAGCAAACGTATTTTTTTGAGCGCTGACCTGCCTTCATCATTGCTGATCCGAACCTGGCTGCCGCTACCTGGAGGTAGTTTTATTGTTCTGTGCCAGACCGCGGGGCGTACCCCTGAAAAGCGTGTCGACTCCAAAAAAATCTGCTTGCTACGCCTCTGCCGTGTTGTTCTTGTTATGTCAGAGCCGTTACCTGTTGTTTTTATTGGGTGTCACATTCTTTTTGTTGTTGTGCCAGAGATATAGCAGGGTGCGTGCCAACTTTTGCAAACCCTTTAAAATCAAGCACTTGGCGATTTCAGTCGAAATCGAACGGCCTGAAATTCTGCCGATTTGTTTCCCTGTTACCCGATTTTTTGCTGCAAAACGTGGGGGCGGTAACACTTCACCCACACCAATGTGACACCCGTATGACTTATTGCGCGCTGCGCGCCCGCGCTACCCGCGACCCGTTGTCGCGGCCCAGCACGCTGCTGATGCGGCGGCCGGCGGCGATCAGCAGGTCCAGGTCGATGCCGGTTTCAATGCCCAGCCCCTGCAGCAGGTACACCACGTCTTCACTGGCGATATTGCCGGTAGCGCCTTTGGCATAGGGGCAGCCGCCCAGCCCGGCCACCGAGCTGTCGAACACGCTGATGCCTTCGAGCAGGCTGGCATACACGTTGGCCAGGGCCTGGCCATAGGTATCGTGGAAGTGCCCGGCCAGTTGCTCGCGCGGTACCTGTGCCGCGACCACCTCGAACAGGCGCCGGGTTTCGCCGGCGGTGCCGGTGCCGATGGTGTCACCCAGCGATACCTCGTAGCAGCCCATGTCGTGCAGGGCACGGGCCACCGGGGCGACCTGCTCGGCGCTGACCTTGCCTTCATAGGGGCAGCCGAGCACGCACGACACATAGCCGCGCACGCGCACACCGTGGTTGCGCGCGGCTTCCATGATCGGCTCGAAGCGCTTGAGGCTGTCGCTGATCGAGCAGTTGATGTTGCGTTGCGAGAAGGCTTCGGAGGCGGCCGCGAACACCGCCACTTCCTTCACGCCGGCGGCCAGGGCGTCCTCGAAACCGCGCAGGTTGGGGGCCAGCGCCGCATAGGTGACACCCGGGCGCTGCTGGATGCCGGCGAACACTTCGGCGGAGCCGGCCATCTGTGGTACCCACTTGGGCGAGACGAAACTGCCCACTTCGATATAGGCCAGGCCCGCTTCGGTGAGGTCGTCCACCAGGCGCACCTTGTCGGCGACGCTGATGGGCTGGGCTTCGTTCTGCAGGCCGTCGCGGGGGCCTACTTCGACCAGGCGGACGTGTTTGGGCAAGGACATGGCGGGTTTCCTGTGGCGTTCAGCGGTTGTCTTTGTTGTTCAGGGTGGCGGCCAGGGCTTGTTCGCAGCGCTCCTGGGCGGTGTCCAGCTCCAGCTGCATCTGGTGGATGTCGAGCATCTGCTGTTCCAGCTGGGCGCGGCGCTCGGCGATTTTCGCCAGCATGCTGTTGAGCTGCTTGAGGTTGCCGCTGGAGGGATCGTACAGCTCGATCAGCTCGCGGCATTCGGCCAGCGAAAAGCCGATGCGCTTGCCGCGCAGGATGAGCTTCAGGCTGACCTTGTCACGCGCCGAATAGATACGCTCCAGGCCACGGCGCTCGGGGCTCAGCAGGCCCTGTTCCTCATAGAAACGGATGGCGCGGGTGGTGATGTCCAGCTCGCGGGACAGGTCGGAGATGCTGTAGGTCTGGGTGCTCATGCTGGGGCTCGGCGTGGGGTATGCGGGTATCCTGAGGGCAGGTTGACGTATACGTCAAGCAGGGGCATGGGATGTGTGTTGCCTGTGCCGGCCTCTTCGCGGGTAAACCCGCTCCCACAGGAAGTGCACAGGCCTTGAGGGCACCGCCGTCCCTGTGGGAGCGGGTTCACCCGCGAAGAGGGCAGCACAGGCGAAAAAGTTACTCAGACAACCCCGACCTGCGATACCCATTCGGCGTCTGCCCACTCAACCGCTTGAACCACCGGGCAAAATAGGTGGGGTCGGTAAACCCCAGGCTATCCGACAACTGCCCGATGCTCATCCGCGTATAGATCAGGTTGCGCCGCGCCTCCAGCAGCAACCGCTGGTGCACCACCTGCAGCGCGGTCTGCCCACTCAGCGCCCGGCACAGCTGGTTCAGTTGCAAACTCGGAATATTCAGCCGCGCGGCAAAGTCCTCCACCGACAGGTGCTCACGGTAATGCGCCTCGACCAGGCGCAGGTACTGCCCCAGCAACTGGCGGTCGCGTTCATCGCGGTTGCGAGGCGGCTGCCTCAACTGCTGGCGACGGCTGATCCACACCATCAGCGCCGTCACCAGCGCCTCGAGCAGTGCCGCCCGCGCCGGGGCGTTGCCCTGGTACTCCTGCTGCAGGGTCTCGATCAGGCTGCGCAAGCGCACCCGGTCCCGGCCCAGCGGGTAGCACGCCGCCTTCGCCAGCACCGCCAGCGGCGCGCCCAGGCGCTGCTCCAGGTTGGCCACCAGTGCCGTGCCGAAGGTCAGCACATGCCCCTGGATATCGGCGCTGAAGCGAAAGCCATGCACGGTCATCGGCGGCACCACCTGGATCGCCGCTTCGCTGATGGCGCTGCGCACCCCCTCTACCTCCACCTCGGCCCGGCCGCGTTGCACATACAGCAACTGGAACAGCTCGGCATGCTGGTGCGGCTTGATTTCCCAGTGGTGCAAACGGCTACGCGCCGGGATCGACTCGCAGTGCAGCAGGTCGGTGCCGGGCCAGGGCTGGTTTTCGCCATACAGCTTGAACAAGGGGACGCCGGGGAGGGTGGATTTCATGCGTGCAGGCCTGTCCGTTAATCGAACGTTTTTTGTAAAAGTGCAGGTTATGCATGGAATAGCACACTTCAATGGCTGTTTTTGCCATTAAAAATGCAAGGGCAAACCCTAACAGCAGATGCCGCCCCACTGCCAGTCCAGGGCCGGCATCGTCCGCACAGAGACAACAACAATGAAAACTCAGGTCGCAATTATTGGTGCAGGTCCGTCTGGCCTGCTGCTGGGCCAACTGCTGCACAAGGCCGGTATCGATACGGTCATCGTCGAACGCCAGACGCCCGAATACGTGCTTGGCCGCATCCGTGCCGGGGTGCTGGAGCAAGGCACGGTCGACCTGCTGCGTGAAGCCGGTGTGGCCGAGCGCATGGACCGTGAAGGCCTGGTACACGAGGGTGTCGAACTGCTGGTCGGCGGGCGCCGCCAACGCCTGGACCTCAAGGCCCTGACCGGTGGCAAGACGGTGATGGTATACGGCCAGACCGAAGTCACCCGTGACCTGATGCAGGCACGTGAAGCCAGCGGCGCGCCGATCATCTATTCGGCAAGCAATGTCCAGCCGCACGAACTCAAGGGCGAACGGCCCTGCCTGACCTATGAAAAAGACGGCCAGGTGCACCGGGTGGACTGCGACTACATTGCCGGCTGTGACGGCTTCCACGGTGTCTCGCGGCAGAGCATCCCCGAGGGCATCCTCAAGCAGTACGAGCGGGTCTACCCGTTTGGCTGGCTGGGCATGCTGTCAGACACGCCACCGGTCAACCACGAACTGATCTACGCCCACCACGAACGCGGTTTCGTGCTGTGCAGCCAGCGTTCGCACACCCGTAGCCGCTACTACCTGCAGGTACCGCTGGAAGAGCAGGTGGAGGCGTGGTCCGACGAGCGCTTCTGGGGGGAACTGAAGGCACGCTTGCCCGAAGACGTGGCTGCGCGCCTGGTCACCGGCCCGGCGCTGGAGAAGAGCATCGCGCCGCTGCGCAGCCTGGTGGTCGAGCCGATGCAGTATGGCCAGCTGTTCCTGGTCGGGGATGCTGCGCATATCGTCCCGCCGACCGGCGCCAAGGGCCTGAACCTGGCGGCATCGGACGTCAACTACCTGTACCGCATCCTGGTCAAGGTGTACCGCGAAGGGCGCACCGACCTGCTGCAGCAGTATTCGCCGCTGGCCTTGCGCCGGGTGTGGAAAGGCGAGCGTTTCAGCTGGTTCATGACCCAGCTGCTGCATGACTTCGGCAGCCACAAGGACGCCTGGGACCAGAAGATGCAGGAGGCCGACCGCGAGTACTTCCTGACCTCGCCGGCGGGGTTGGTGAACATTGCCGAGAACTATGTAGGGCTGCCGTTCGAAGAAGTGGCCTGACCTGTAGGAGCGGCCTTGTGTCGCGAAAGGGGCGCGAAGCGCCCCCAGGGTCTTCGCATTCCTGCAAAATTGCTGGGGCCGCTTTGCGGCCCAATCGCGACACAAGGCCGCTCCCACAGGTACAGCAGCGCCTGTGAGGCAAACGATTACATGTGGGAGCGGCCTTGCGTCGCGATTGGGCTGCAAAGCAGCCCCGGCATTCGAAAGCCAGCATTGCCTAGCGGGCCAGTAACGCCTCCATTTCCCGATACCCCCGCTGCCGCGCATGCTCCAGCGCGGTCACCCCATCCTTGTCGGCAATCTGCCTATCTGCCCCGGCCACCAGCAGCCGGCGCACGATCTCCACATGCCGTGGCCCGCCGTCACCGAGGATCACCGCCTCCAGCAGCGCAGTCCAGTGCAGGCGGTTGAGATGGTTCACGTCCACCCCGGCATCGATCAGCAACTGCACGGTCTCGACATGCCCGCGTTCGGCGGCGGGTATCAGAGCAGTGCCTCCATACCGGTTGGTGCTCTTGAGGTCGGCACCGTGGCTCAAGGTCAGCCGCAGGATGTCGTTCAGGCCACGTGCCCCGGCATACAGGTACGGGCTGTCGTCGATGTTGTCCTTGGCATTCACATCGGCACCGGCCTCGATCAGCGCTTTCGCGGCCGCAACCTGGTTGCCATGGGTGGCCACCAGCAGGGCAGTGCGCCCTTGCTCGTCACGGCTCTCCAGCTGCGCACCTTGTGCCAGCAGTTGTTGCAGGGTGCGCACATCATCGTGACGGGCAGCATTGTGCAGGCGGTTGTCCATGGCAGTGCTCTCGGCGTGGGCGGCAAGGCTGGTGCACAGGGCGAACAGCATCGCAGCAAGTAGTGAACGCATGGGGCAGGCTCCTCGATGACCTGCCCGCATCCTAGAAAAAACACGCCAGGGCTTGAAGTTAAGTTTGCGCATGACAGACAGTGCCTTGCTGAATAGGTAATGGCGGGAAGCACAACGATGACATTCTCCACCCCCCTGATGGGCGCCTTGTGCCTGGTAGCTGCCAGTGGCTGGGCCTGTGCCGACCAGGTGCTGCCCGCACCACCGGAACTGGCCTCCGGCTACCGCACCGGCCTGCAGCCGGTGCATGCCAGCCGGCACATGGCTGCAGCTGCCAACCCGCTGGCCAGCGAGGCGGGGCGGGCGATGCTGCGTGCCGGTGGCAGCGCCATCGACGCGGCCATCGCCATGCAGATGGTGCTGACCCTGGTCGAACCGCAATCAAGCGGCATTGGCGGTGGGGGGTTCATCCTCTACTGGGATGGGCAGCGCGTACAGGCGTTCGATGGCCGCGAGGCAGCCCCGGCGGCGGTGACGGAAAACCTGTTCCTGCAAGCCGATGGTTCACCGATGCCATTCAGGGCGGCGCAGATCGGCGGGCGTTCGGTGGGCGTACCGGGGGTTCTGCGTGCCCTGAAGCTGGCCCATGAGCAGCACGGCAAGCTGCCCTGGCGCGACCTGTTCGCCCCGGCCATTGCGCTGGCACGTAACGGTTTTACGGTTTCCGAGCGCCTTCACACGCTGGTGGCGGGCGACCCGTTCATTGCCCGATCACCCGCCATGGCCCGCTACTTCCTGGATGAACAGGGCAAGCCACTGGCGGTGGGGGCTACCTTGCGCAACCCCGAGCTTGCGCAAACCTTCGAGCAGATTGCCGCGCACGGCCCCGAAGTGTTCTACAGCGGCGAGATCGCCGAAGCCATCGTCGCCAAGGTGCGCAGCCATGCCAATGCCGGCTACCTGTCGTTGCAGGATATGCAGCATTACCGGGCCAAGATGCGCGAGCCGCTGTGCGGCCCCTACAAGGCCTGGCGCATCTGTGGCATGCCGCCGCCGTCGTCGGGCGGGGTGACGGTGCTGCAGACCCTGGGCATCTTGGAGGCACTGCAACGGGCTTCGCCAAAGCGCGACCTTGCCGCCATGCGGCCGCTGCGCACTTCGTCGGTTGCCGGGTTGGAAGCCCCGCCGCTGGCCGTGCACCTGGTTGCCGAGGCCGAGCGCCTGGCCTATGCCGACCGCGCCCAGTACCTGGCCGACAGCGATTACGTGCCGGTGCCGCTCAAGGCCCTGACCGACTCCGCATACCTGGCCAGCCGCGCTGCGCAGGTCGGCGAGTACAGCATGAAACGCGCCCGCCCGGGCCAGCCGCAGGGGGCCGATCTGGCCCTGGCGCCAGACCGCTCGCCGCTGCGCATATCCACCTCGCACCTCAGCGCGGTGGACGACCGCGGCCAGGCCCTGGCCATGACCACTTCGGTGGAAGCGGCGTTCGGCTCGCACCTGATGGTCAAGGGCTTTTTGCTCAACAACCACCTGACCGACTTCTCGTTCATCCCCCGGGAACAAGGCAAGCCTGTGGCCAACCGGGTGCAACCGGGCAAACGGCCGCTGTCGGCCATGGCGCCGACCCTGGTGTTCTCGCAAGCTTCCGGCGAGCTGGTGGCCAGCCTGGGTTCGCCCGGTGGCTCGCAGATCATCGGCTACGTGAACAAGGCGCTGATCGGCCTGCTGGATTGGCAGCTCGACCCGCAGCAGGCCGCCGGCCTGCCCAACTTCGGCAGCCGCAATGCCGGCACCGAAGTAGAGGCGGGGTTGGCCAGCCCGGCACTGATCCGCCAGTTGGCAGCCTGGGGGCATGAGGTGACGCCGATGACCATGACCAGTGGCATGCAGATCATCCAGCGCAGTGGCGAGGGTTGGTCGGGCGGTGCCGACCCGCGGCGCGAAGGCGTGGCAGTCGGCGACTAGCGGTGCGCGTTGCGGTGCAGCAGGTGGCGTGGTAGAAGTCAGTCTTGCCATTCAGAAGTTGAATATCAAGATGTCCATCAGCGTGAAATCGAATAGGGCCCTGTTCGACCTCGACCTGTTGCGTGCCATTGTCGTGGTGGCCGATTGCGGCAGCTTCACCACGGCTGCTGCGCGGCTGCACTCCACCCAATCGACCATCAGCCAGAAGGTGCGCCGCCTGGAGGATATGGTTGGCCACCGTCTGCTGGTGCGTGGCAATCGCGACGTGCTGCCGACCGACGCCGGGCAGACCCTGCTCGGCTATGCCCGGCACATGCTGGCCCTCAACGACCAGATGCTCGAAGCCTTGGCCGGGGCGATGGTTGGCATGACCGTGCGCCTTGGCGTGCCCGAGGACTTCGTGGGCGGGCGTACCACCAATGCATTGTCGGCGTTCAGCCGGCTGCACCCGCAGGTGAAGCTGGAAGTGACCAGCGGCCTGTGCCGCGACCTCAGCCAGGCCTACGACAACGGTGAGCTCGACCTGGTGTTGCTCAAGCAGCGGCGCAACAGCCGCGAAGGCGTGGCCTGCTGGCCCGAACGCCTGCAGTGGATCGACAGCGCGCGCACGCCCGCCTTCGAGCTGGACCCGATCCCGCTGGTGACCTTCCCGCCCCGTGGCCTGTACCGCGACGACATGATCACCGCCATCGAAGGCATGGGCCGGCGTTGGCGCATCAGCTTCACCAGCTCCAGCCTCAGCGGTATCCAGGCAGCGGTCGCCGATGGCATGGGTATCAGCCTGCTGCCGCCACGGGCGGCCACTGGTGAGCACCGGGTGCTGGGGGCAGGGCAAGGGTTGCCGGAAGTCGACAGCTACGAAATCGTCATCGTCCACCGGCCGACGGCGGATGTGATGGTCAAGGCGTTGGCCGAGGTGATGACGCAATTGCTTGCGGGTGGCGGGATCTGACGATCTGTACGGCGATGCAGGATTTTACAATCTGACGCGATCCCTTGTAGGAGCGGCCTTGCGTCGCGAAAGGGCTGCGCAGCAGCCCCAGGTTTCAGCGTCGCTGCAGAGATTGCCGGGGCCGCTTTGCGGCCCTTTCGCGACACAAGGCCGCTCCCACAAGAACCTCGTCCACCGGCCGACGGTGGATGCTGGCAGGTGGCGGGATCTGACGATCTGTGCGGCGATGCAGGATTTGGCAATCTGACGCGGTCCCTGTAGGAGCGGCCTTG
>NZ_NEIR01000020.1:0-84112 GCF_002112825.1 Pseudomonas sp. B5(2017) | reverse complement strand
TGGGTTTTTAAGAAACCCTAAACTTGGCTCAGCAATCTCAAATGACTATGTGATTTCTCGCATGGCCACTTGTGATGCTGATAATCTTTGTGACTATCAGTCCGTACTCACAAGCACCCACACGAATTGCTTGATTCGATTTGTTAAAGAGCGTTTGGTTAAGAGCTTTTCGTCTCAACCGAGGCGCGCATTTTACGCTTTCCTCATTTGCTGTCAAGCGTTTATTTTGAAGTTTTTTGCGAGAAACTCGTTTAGCTTCAAACACTTGACTCGCTGCGATCTCTCGTAGCGGGAGGCGAATCATACAGCGTTTAGAAGCGCTGTCAACCATCATCTCAACCGCTGCCGATCATTCGACCGAAGCACTCCTGATACTACCTGAATTGCCTAACTAATTGATTTACAAGAAGTTTTGCGCTTCGACTACGTCAGAAGTGGGGCGCATTATAAGGGGATTCGAAACCGCGTCAACCTTTAATTTCAAGAAACCCTGATATCGCTGAAAAGCAAAGCGGGGAGGCCTGACGGCCTCCCCGCTTTTCACCAAGGCCAAACGCCCTTAAAGCACACCGGTGCTGCGCAGCCGCTGCACCTCACCGGCATCCAGCCCCAATACATCCTCCAGCACCACCTCGGTATGTTCACCCAGCAACGGCGGCGCCCGACGGTACTCAACCGGCGTCTCCGACAACCGTATCGGGCTCGCCACCTGCGGCACACTCCCCGCCAACGGATGCGGAATGCTCACCGCCAATCCGCGCGCCAGAACCTGCGGGTCCTGGAACATCTGCGCCAAGTCATTGATAGGCCCGCACGGCACCCCTGCAGCCTCCAGTTGGCTCACCCACTCCGCCATGGTCTTGAACACCGTGGCCTGGCGGATCAAAGGAATCAGCTCGGCCCGGTTGGCAACCCGCAGCTTGTTGGTAACGAAACGCGGGTCGTCCGCCCACTGCGGCTGCCCGGCCACCTCGGCGAACTTGCGGAACTGGCTATCGTTGCCCACGGTAAGGATGAAGTCGCCATCCGCCGTCGGAAAATCCTGATAAGGCACGATATTGGGGTGCGCATTACCCAGGCGACGAGGTGGGTTGCCCGTGGTCAGGTAGTTCATCGCCTGGTTCGCCAGGCAGGCCACCTGCACATCGAGCAACGCCATGTCGATATGCTGGCCCACCCCGGTCTGCTCGCGATGGGCGAGGGCAGCGAGGATCGCCACCGTGGAATACAACCCGGTAAGGATGTCGGTCAGCGCCACCCCTACCTTGACCGGCCCCGCACCTTCTTCACCTTCCGGGCGGCCGGTCAGGCTCATCAGCCCGCCCAACCCCTGGATCATGAAGTCATAACCCGCACGCCTGGCATAAGGCCCGGTCTGGCCGAACCCGGTGATGGAACAATAGATAAGCCGCGGGTTGATCGCCTTCAGGCTCTGGTAGTCCAGGCCATAGGCAGCCAACCCACCAACCTTGAAGTTTTCGATGACGATATCGGACTTCGCCGCCAACTCACGTACCAGGCGCTGCCCCTCGGCCTGTGTGAAGTCGATGGTAACCGAGCGCTTGTTGCGGTTGGCCGACAGGTAATAGGCCGCCTCACTGGTGTTCTCACCCTCGGCATCCTTGAGGAAGGGCGGCCCCCACGAGCGGGTATCGTCACCACTGCCAGGGCGCTCGACCTTGATCACATCGGCACCAAGGTCAGCGAGAATCTGGCCAGACCATGGGCCGGCCAACACGCGAGAAAGGTCCAGCACCCGCAGATGTGATAGCGCGCCCATGGGCTGGCTCCTTATCAATAGAAGGCCTGGATGCCGGTCTGCGCACGCCCCAGGATCAGTGCATGCACATCGTGAGTACCTTCATAGGTGTTGACCACCTCCAGGTTGACCAGGTGACGAGCCACGCCGAATTCATCGGAAATGCCATTGCCACCCAGCATGTCACGCGCCATGCGGGCAATATCCAGTGCCTTGCCACAGGAGTTGCGCTTCATGATCGACGTGATCTCCACTGCAGCCGTGCCTTCGTCCTTCATCCGCCCCAGACGCAGGCAGCCCTGCAGTGCCAGGGTGATCTCGGTCTGCATGTCGGCCAGCTTCTTCTGGATCAACTGGTTGGCAGCCAAAGGGCGACCGAATTGCTGACGGTCCAGGGTGTACTGACGCGCGGTGTGCCAGCAGGCTTCCGCAGCGCCCAGCGCACCCCACGAGATGCCATAGCGGGCGGAGTTCAGGCAGGTGAACGGACCTTTGAGGCCGCGCACCTCCGGGAAGATGTTTTCCTCCGGCACGAACACGTTGTCCATGACGATTTCGCCAGTGATCGAGGCGCGCAGGCCAACCTTGCCGTGAATCGCCGGCGCACTGAGACCTTGCCAACCCTTTTCCAGAACAAAGCCGCGGATATCACCCGCATCGTCCTTGGCCCATACCACGAATACATCGGCGATCGGGCTGTTGGTGATCCACATCTTGCTGCCGGTCAGGCGGTAGCCGCCGTCGACCTTCCGGGCACGGGTGATCATCGAACCCGGGTCGGAACCATGGTTGGGCTCGGTCAGGCCGAAGCAACCGATCCACTCGCCGCTGGCCAGCTTGGGCAGGTACTTCTGCTTTTGTGCCTCGGTACCGAACTCGTTAATTGGCACCATCACCAGCGACGACTGCACGCTCATCATCGAGCGGTAACCCGAGTCGATGCGCTCTACCTCGCGAGCAATCAGGCCGTAGCACACGTAGTTCAGGCCACTGCCACCGTATTGCTCGGGAATGGTGGCGCCCAGCAACCCGACCTCACCCATTTCACGGAAGATTGCCGGGTCGGTCTGTTCATGACGGAAGGCCTCGAGCACACGCGGGGCCAGCTTGTCCTGGGCGAACTGATAAGCGCTGTCACGCACCATGCGCTCTTCTTCAGTGAGCTGCTGATCAAGCAGCAGCGGGTCGATCCAGTTGAAGCTTGCTTTACCGGCCATGAGCGAAATCCTCGAAATAGTGGGCAGTTTCTTGTGCCTTTGAGCCTAGGCCTGATCGGCCGCCGGGACAAACGAGGATTGCGCACCAATTAGTGATAATTTGTCACTTCGTAAATCGGCAAAACACCATATTTACAGCCTTACGAGTGAGGTTGACGTACATGCGCCGCAAGATCCCCAGTACCGCCGCCCTGGTCTGCTTCGAGGCGGCGGCGCGCAACGAGAGCTTTACCAAGGCCGCCCAGGAACTCGCCCTGACCCAGGGTGCTGTCTGTCGGCAGATAGGCGGCCTGGAAGCCTTCCTCAATGTGGAACTGTTCCGCCGCTCGCGCCGCGGCGTGAAACTGACCGAAGCCGGCCTTTCCTACAGCCGCCAGGTGGCCGCCCAACTGGACGCGGTAGAGCGCGACACCTTGTCGGTAATGCGCCAGCAGGGCGCCAACGTGATAGAGCTGGCCGTGGTGCCCACCTTCGGCACCCAATGGCTGCTACCGCGGCTCAAGGACTTCCAGCAGCGCCACCCGGAGGTCACGGTCAACCTCACCAACCGCACCCGGCCATTCCTGTTTGCCGACACCACCTTCGATGCCGCTATCTACTTCGGCGATGCTGACTGGTCCGGCACCCAGTCGCACCGGCTGATGGGGGAAAACCCGGTACCGGTGTGCAGCCCGGCGCTGCTGGGCGGGCAGGGCACACTCGACGCGCAGCGTATTGCCCAACTGCCACTGCTGCAGCAGAGCACGCGTCCCTATGCCTGGCGGCAATGGTTCGGCAGTGTCGGCATGAATGTGGAACGCGACATGACAGGCCCGCGCTATGAACTATTCTCGATGCTCGCCCAGGCGGCCATGCATGAGATGGGCATCGCGCTGATTCCGCCGTTCCTGATCCAGCGGGAGTTGGAGGAGGGTAGGTTGGTGGTCGCTAACAGGCATGCCCTGAGTAGTGACAAGGCCTACTATCTGATGATTCCGGAGCGCAAGGTGGAGTCGGCTTCGCTGCGCGCCTTCCGCGACTGGCTGGTGAGCCAGGCTCAGGCGTATACGGCGAAGACGTAGGCAAGCGCGACAAATTGACTCCGTAGTCAATTATATTGAACACCTACAGATATATGTATTTGTCGCATCTACATAAACTGTTATGCAGGGTGCAAAAATCCGCTTTAACCCTGCTTACGGCGCGGCTTTGCGGGTTATTTTGCGACATTCACCAAGCCGTAAGCGAATTGACCGCAAAATTTTTGTTTTTTTCTCCTAATCTGCCAATAGCCCATGTTTGACAGGCTGCAGCCTGACCGTTGCGACATACGGTCACAGGGTGACTTGTAGTTTTGACTTCGTTTCGCTCCAGAACCGGTTGAAGGCCTCTGGCTTCGTCTGCAAAATGCTTCGCCCGCCCGGGATTCGGCGGGTCGGCGCTCCACAGCCGCCCCAGCGCACCATCCGAAGTGCGCTGGCTTTTAAAAAGACAAAAAGGTCACCGCAGGAGAAATAGTCGTGCACATTGGTGTTCCTCTCGAGACGCAGACCGGTGAGACAAGGGTCGCTGCGACCCCGGAAACCATCAAGAAACTGATTGGCCAGGGCCATCAGGTCACCGTCCAACGGGGGGCAGGGCTCAATGCCAGCATTCCGGACAGTGCCTATGAGGCCGTGGGTGCTTCCCTGGGGAGTGCAGCCGATGCCTACGGCGCCCAATTGGTGCTCAAAGTGGTCGCTCCCAACGACCAGGAACTGGCCCTGATCAACAGTGGCAGCCTCCTGGTGGGCATGCTCAACCCCTTCAACAGCGAGCTGATCGGCAAGATGGCCGAGCGCGGCATTACCGCGTTCGCCCTGGAAGCCGCGCCGCGCACTTCGCGGGCGCAGAGCCTGGACGTGCTGTCGTCGCAGGCCAACATCGCCGGTTACAAGGCGGTGTTGCTGGCTGCCCATCACTACCCACGCTTCATGCCCATGCTCATGACCGCCGCCGGTACCGTCAAGGCCGCACGCGTGCTGATCCTGGGCGCGGGCGTTGCCGGCCTGCAGGCCATTGCCACGGCCAAGCGCCTGGGCGCAGTGATCGAGGCGTCCGACGTACGCCCGGCCGTGAAGGAGCAGATCGAGTCGCTGGGCGCCAAGTTCATCGACGTACCCTACGAAACCGATGAAGAACGCGAGTGCGCCGAAGGTGTCGGCGGTTACGCCCGGCCTATGCCGGCCAGCTGGATGCAACGCCAGGCCCAGGCCGTGCACGAGCGCGCCAAGCAGGCGGATATCGTCATTACCACTGCGCTTATCCCGGGGCGCAAGGCGCCGACCCTGCTCAGCGCCGAAACCGTCGCGCAGATGAAGCCCGGCTCGGTGGTCATCGACCTAGCAGCAGCCCAAGGCGGCAACTGCCCACTGACCGTCGCCGACCAGGTGGTACAGGAGAACGGCGTGATCATCGTCGGCCCGACCAACCTGCCGGCCCAGGTGGGCGCCGATGCCTCGGCACTGTATGCACGCAACCTGCTGGACTTCATGAAGCTGCTGTTCGACAAGGACGGCGCGCTGGTCATCAACCTCGAAGACGACATCGTCGCGGCCTGCCTGATGTGCCGTGATGGTCAGGTCGTCCGCAAGAACGGCTAAGGAGCACGACAATGGAAGACATGCTGATTTCCCATGGCATCTACAACCTGATCATCTTCGTGCTGGCCATCTATGTGGGCTACCACGTGGTGTGGAACGTCACCCCGGCACTGCACACGCCGCTGATGGCCGTGACCAACGCCATCTCCGCGATCGTCATCGTCGGCGCCATGCTGGCCGCCGCCCTGACGGTGACCCCGGCCGGCAAGCTGATGGGCACCCTGGCGGTGGCCCTGGCCGCGGTCAACGTGTTCGGTGGCTTCCTGGTCACCCGTCGCATGCTTGAGATGTTCAAGAAGAAAACCAAGAACGAGGCGCAGAAGTAAGCATGAGCATGAATCTGGTAACGCTCCTCTACCTCGTCGCCTCGGTGTGCTTCATCCAGGCGCTCAAGGGCCTGTCGCACCCGACTACCTCGCGGCGCGGCAACCTGTTCGGCATGATCGGCATGGGTATCGCCATCGTCACTACGGTCGGCCTCATTTATAAGCTCGGGGCCGAGCTTGCCACCGCCGGCATCGGCTACGTCCTCGTTGGCCTGCTGGTCGGCGGCACCGCCGGCTCGATCATGGCCAAGCGCGTCGAGATGACCAAGATGCCGGAACTGGTCGCCTTCATGCACAGCATGATCGGCCTGGCAGCGGTGTTCATCGCCATCGCCGCGGTGCTGGAACCGCAATCGATGGGCATCGTTGCCGCCATGAGCGACCCGATCCCCACCGGCAACCGCCTGGAGCTGTTCCTCGGCGCAGCCATCGGTGCCATTACCTTCTCCGGCTCGGTGATCGCCTTCGGCAAGCTGTCGGGCAAGTACAAGTTCCGCCTGTTCCAGGGCGCACCGGTACAGTTCGCCGGCCAGCACAAGCTGAACCTGATCCTCGGCCTGACCACCATTGCCCTGGGCCTGCTGTTCACCTTCACTGGCCACTACAGTGCCTTCACCCTGATGCTGGTCTTGGCCTTCATCATGGGCGTGCTGATCATTATTCCGATCGGGGGCGCCGACATGCCGGTGGTGGTGTCGATGCTCAACAGCTATTCGGGCTGGGCAGCGGCCGGTATCGGCTTCTCGCTGAACAACTCGATGCTGATCATTGCAGGGTCCCTGGTCGGCTCGTCCGGTGCCATCCTCTCGTACATCATGTGCAAGGCGATGAACCGTTCGTTCTTCAACGTCATCCTCGGTGGCTTCGGTGGTGATACCGATGCCGGCGCGGCGCAAGGCTCCAAAGAGCAGCGCCCGGTGAAGTCCGGCTCTGCCGACGATGCTACCTTCCTGCTCAGCAACGCCGACAGCGTGATCATCGTCCCGGGTTACGGCCTGGCTGTGGCTCGCGCCCAGCACGCGCTGAAGGAGCTGACCGAAAAGCTGAGCCACAACGGCGTGACCGTGAAGTATGCGATCCACCCGGTGGCAGGCCGTATGCCCGGGCACATGAACGTGCTGTTGGCCGAGGCCGAAGTACCGTACGACCAGGTATTCGAGATGGAAGACATCAACGCCGAGTTCGGCCAGGCCGATGTGGTGCTGGTGCTGGGCGCCAACGACGTGGTCAACCCGGCGGCGAAGAACGATCCCAAGTCGCCGATCGCCGGCATGCCGATCCTCGAAGCGTTCAAGGCCAAGACCATCATCGTCAACAAGCGCTCCATGGCCAGCGGCTATGCCGGCCTGGACAACGAACTGTTCTACCTCGACAAGACCATGATGGTGTTCGGCGACGCCAAGAAGGTCATCGAAGACATGGTCAAGGCTGTGGAGTGACAACGGCCGCTGCAAACCAGCTGATATAAAGGAAGCCCCGGTCAGAATCTGCCGGGGCTTTTCTTTTATTGATCCGGATCAACGGCTCTATTCCAAGGCTTCTCATACGACCATGGTCGTGGGACGGCAAGGGGCGAAGTCTCTAGACTGCGCTGCAGTAGTTTCAGTAGCCCGAGATAACAATCCATGTACCGTGATCGTATCCGCTTGTCCTCCCTGCACAGCAAGGTAATGAGTGCGGCTGATGCCGCTGGTCTGATCGAGGACGGCATGACCGTCGGCATGAGCGGTTTCACCCGCGCCGGCGAAGCCAAGGCCGTACCACATGCACTGGCCGAACGTGCCAAGCAGTCGCCACTGAAAATCAGCCTGATGACCGGCGCCAGCCTGGGCAACGACCTGGACAAGCAACTGACCGAGGCCGGCGTGCTGGCTCGCCGCATGCCATTCCAGGTCGACAGCACCCTGCGCAAGGCCATCAACGACGGCCAGGTGATGTTCATCGACCAGCACCTGTCGGAAACCGTCGAGCAGCTACGCAACCAGCAGCTGAAGCTGCCGGACATCGCGGTCATCGAAGCCGTGGCCATCACCGAGCAGGGCCACATCGTGCCAACCACCTCGGTGGGCAACTCGGCCAGCTTCGCGATCTTCGCCAAGCAGGTGATTGTCGAGATCAACCTCTCGCACAACACCAACCTCGAAGGCCTGCACGACATCTATATCCCGACCTACCGCCCGACCCGCACGCCAATCCCGCTGGTCAAGGTAGACGACCGTATCGGCAGCACCGCCATCCCGATCGACCCGGCCAAGATCGTCGGCATCGTCATCAGCGACCAGCCGGACTCGCCGTCCACCGTATTGCCGCCGGATGACGAAACCCAGGGCATCGCCGACCACCTGATCAACTTCCTCAAGAAAGAAGTCGAAGCTGGCCGCATGACCAACAAGCTTGGCCCGCTGCAGGCCGGTATCGGCAGCATCGCCAACGCAGTGATGTGCGGCCTGATCGAGTCGCCGTTCGAAGACCTGACCATGTACTCCGAAGTACTGCAGGATTCCACCTTCGATCTGATCGACGCCGGCAAGCTGAGCTTCGCCTCGGGCAGCTCGATCACCTTGTCGACCCGCCGCAACGCCGACGTGTTCGGCAACCTGGAGCGTTACAAGGACAAACTGGTTCTGCGGCCGCAAGAAATTTCCAACCACCCGGAAGTGGTCCGTCGCCTGGGCATCATCGGTATCAATACCGCGCTGGAGTTCGACATTTACGGCAACGTCAACTCTACCCATGTCTGCGGCACCAAGATGATGAACGGCATCGGCGGCTCGGGTGACTTCGCCCGTAACGCCCACCTGGCCGTGTTCGTCACCAAGTCGATTGCCAAGGGTGGCGCGATTTCCAGCGTGGTGCCGATGGTCAGCCATGTCGACCATACCGAGCACGACGTTGACATCCTGGTCACCGAGCAAGGCCTGGCCGACCTGCGTGGCCTGGCGCCACGTGAGCGCGCCCGGGCGATCATCGACAATTGTGTGCACCCGGACTACCGCGCAGCGCTGAACGACTACTTCGATCGCGCCTGCCAGCGTGGCGGCCACACCCCGCACATCCTGCGCGAAGCCCTGAGCTGGCACGAGAACCTGGAAGAAACCGGGCGCATGCTGGCTAGCTGATACAGATGTGGTACGGAACGGCGGCCCTGCTTCCGCTGTTCCGGTCTGTATTCTTGTAATCCTGGGGCCGCTTTGCGGCCCTTTCGCGACACAAGGCCGCTCCTACAGGGGCAAGCATTACAGCCATCACTTATTTTTTAACAAAACTGTACTACTGTACTGATAATTTTCAGCCCTTCCGCCTGAAAAACCCTTCTCCGAAGCCAGAACGCACCAAACAAGGGCGGACCAGTACAGTTACGCCAGTTTCGAGTGCAACAGTAGGGTTACACAGTTAACTGGACCATCGTCTTTCAACCGAACTGTATCTACTGTTATGGACGACAGAGGAGGATCATTGACATCAGTTAAATCACTACCTAATCCCGCCATAAGCGGAAGGATGAAACATCATGGAACGTACCCTCAGTTCCGGTCTGGTTTTTGAAAGCAACGCCCAACAATCCAACGCTTCGCTGCCGCTGCGCGCTCTGTCCACCTTGCTGCTGTGGCAGCGCCGCATGGCCAGCCGCCGTCAACTGGCTCGCCTGGACGCCCGCCTGCTGGCCGACGCCGGTATCAGCGAGTCGCAGCGTTACGAAGAGCTGAGCAAGCCTTTCTGGCGCTAAGCTTTGGCTTGCCGGCTTCGGCCGGCACCGCGAATTCCCGAAACCCGTTGCAGGTGACTGCGACGGGTTTTTTGTTTGCAGGCGGCATGCCAGAGCCTTTTGCAGACGAACATGTACAGTTTGGAAAATCCTAAAACAAACCATAACAGTTTATTGGTGCGCTGTTCATTAACATCCAGAAACACCGGCGCGTGATACGCTTGGCGTGACAGTCTGGTAGAACGCACTGTTGAAAAAGTACCGCGACGAGCTGTGCGAGCGTCCGATAAAGCAGAACCACCCGACCCTAGTCCAGGAGTCCACGATCATGTCCCGTAAATACCTGATTGGCGCCGCCCTGATGCTGAGCCTGGCCGGCACCGCAAACGCCACCAGCTTCGTTGTCACCACCGACGCCGTCGTTGGCGCAGTGGCCGCGTCCACCGATGCCACTTCCGATATTTCCTCCTCGTTCCGTGACGACAAGATCGTCCAGGCCGCCCGTGACGACGCCGCCAGCTTCGTTGGCAGCCAGGGCGACATCCGCGGTGCCAAGCTGGAAAGCGCTTTCCTGCACATCCGCTCGCAGATGCCAGCCCTGCAGGCCAGCGACGCGCAACTGGCCCAGGCCATCCTGGCGCTCTGACCCCGGCTGAGCCGTTCAGCTGTGCTGGTCACCACCAGCACAGCCGTACTCACCATTGCCGCCCACGTTTCCAGCTGTTGTAGAGCCCATGCGTTATCTGTTGCCGTTGCTGTTCTCCGTTGTTGGCATGGCCAGCGCCCATGCCATGGATACCACTACGCAAAGCCTGGTCATCACCGGCTATGTCACCAGCCAGGTCACCACCGCACCGTTCGACCGCAAACTGGTCCGCCAGGCCCAGGACGATGCTGCGGCCTTCGTCGCCAGCGACGGCCAGATCCGCGGTGCGCGGCTGGAGGCAGCGCTGGAATCATTACGCCACAATTGCGCACGGCATACCGTCGGCGATCTGGAACTGGCGCAGGCAATTCTCGTCCAATAATTACATCTGACTCCCTGTATTTTTCGGAGATGCTCCATGCGTAAACCGCTGATTGCCGCTACCCTCGGCATGCTGCTGCTGGCCGACCTGGCCCAGGCACAGACCCTGGTGGCCACCAGCAATATCATCGTGCGGGCCTTTGGCCGTTCGATCGATTTCACCTCTGACACCACCACCTCGATCCGCGACTCCAAAGTTGTGCGCGAAGCCCATGACGACGCCGCCAGCTTTGTCGCCAGCAACGGTGACATCCGCGGCGCCCAGCTCGAGGCCGCCTTCAACACCCTGCGCGAGCGCGTGCCGCAAGCGCGCGACGCCAGCGACCAGGTACTGGCTGAAGCCATCCTCGCGCTGTGAACCGCGTGCGCGCCTGGCTGCTCGGCTGCGCCCTGACGCTGCTCGGCACGCCCGCCCTGGCCGACCTGCAGCTCGAGCTGCAGGCGTCCGGCCTTGACTCGCAGCAGGCCCAAGCCACTCAGGCTCTGCTCGACGAAGCCATGGGCAAGCTGCCCCCTCGCTTCAAGCAACAGCTGAATCGCCGGGTGCGGGTCAGCTGGAGCGACAACATGCAGGCCGACGCCTATGGCCAGGCATCGCTGGTATCTACCCTCGAACTCAATCGCCGCCTGCTACCCAGCCTCACCAATGGCAGTGCTGCCACCGAGCGCACCAACCGCCCGCATGGCACGGTGCGAGAAGAACTGCTGGCCACCGTGCTACACGAACTCACCCATATCTACGACCGTGCCCGGCTGTGGCCCAGCGCCGAGAACGCGCTGATCGCCCGTTGCAAGCGCCAGCAAGGTACGTTGGGCAAGGTCGGCCTGCCCGAAGCATGCCGTGGCCAGGCCGAGCGCCGCTTCACCCTCAGCGACGACCCGCGCCTGCTCGACCTGGCCGGCTGGCAGCAGTACGTGGGCCGACGCGGCGAGCGCGAGCAGCACAACGGCCAGTTCGTGCGCAGCCCCGACAGCTATGAACTGAGCAGCCCCAAGGAGTACATCGCGGTCAACATGGAGTACTTCCTCCTCGACCCGAGCTACGGCTGCCGCCGTCCGGCGCTGAACCAGTACCTGAGCGAACACTTCGGCTGGGCACCGCAGCAGGACAGCTGCGCCAAGGGCCTGCCGTTCATCAATGCCGGCAGCGACTTCGCCCGCCAACCGCTGGGCGAAATCGACCCCGAGCGGGTCTATGAGGTGGACTACCTGCTGGCCGAAGCCAACCAGAACCTGGTCAGCCGCTGGGGCCACAGCATGCTGCGCCTGGTGATCTGCAAGCCGGGCCGCCCACGCGGGCCGGACTGCCGCCTGGACCTCGACCAGAGCCTGGTGCTGTCGTACCGCGCCTTCGTCAACGATGTGCAGCTTTCCAGCTGGGACGGCCTGGTCGGTGCCTACCCCTCGCGCCTGTTCGTGCTGCCGCTGGGCCAGGTGATCGACGAGTACACCAAGACCGAACTGCGCAGCCTGGCCTCGGTGCCCTTGCGGCTCGACCGCGACGAGATCGAGAACCTGGTGCGTCAGGCCGCCGAAATGCACTGGAGCTACGATGGCAACTACTGGTTCCTGTCCAACAACTGCGCAGTAGAGTCGTTGAAGCTGCTGCGCAGCGGCACCGCCAACCCACGCCTGAACGACCTCGATAGCATCATGCCCAATGGCTTGCTGGCTGTGCTCAAGGGCAGGGGGCTCGCCGACACCAGTGTGCTCGACGACCCCCGCGAGGCGCTGCGCCTGGGTTATCGCTTCGACTCCTACCGCGACCGTTACCAGGCCATGTTCGAGGTGTTGAAGAAACAGTTGCCAATCAAGCAGGACAAGGTCGAGGACTGGCTGGCCCTTGACGCCGAGCAACGGCGGGGCTGGTTCGCCCAGGCCGACCTGCGCACCAGCGCCGCCTTGCTGCTGCTTGAACAGGCCAGCTTGCGCCGGCAACTGCTGCTGGCCCAGGACGAGGTCAAGCAGCGGTACCTTAACGCCGCCGCGCTGAACGATGGCAGCGTCAGCAAGGCCGATGCGACCCTCAGGCAGATGCTTGCCAACAGTGGCTTCCTCAGCCGCCCGGCAGAATTGCTCGATAGCAAGGGCTACGGGCTGCCGCAGCCGCAGGAGCGCAAGCACCTGGAACAGGTCAGCAGCGAGCGGCAAGCGCAGTTGCTGCGCTTGAGCACGAGCCTGGACAAAGAGGTGAGGGCGCTGCTGGAGCCGTCGCGGGCCAGGGAGATTGCGGCGGTGGAAGCCAACGTGAAGCAGGTGGGCGAGCATCTGCGGGCATTGCACAAGGCTGCAGGAGGCCTGCAGTTGTAAGTATGGCTGTACCGGCCCTATCACCGGCAAGCCAGCTCCCACAAGATCCCCACAGGTCTGAAGGGTGTTGGGGTACCTGTGGGAGCTGGCTTGCCGGCGATAGAGCCAGCAGCACCAACACAATCTCTTACAGGTTCTCCTCCGCCTCCGAAGGCAAATCCTCGTCCAGATGCAACCAAGGCAACCGGCTATCCACCCAGATATGCCGGTTGGCCCTGACCCGTTCCGGGTGGTCCAAGGTCGCCACCGTCACATCCACCGTCTCCGGGCTATGTGTAGTAACCAACGCCACATGCGCCCCGCAATGCCCACAGAAGTACCGGCTGCAACTGGCCGGTGCCACATAGCAGTTCGGCTCGCCCGCCAGCCACTGGAACCCCGAGCGGGGCACGGTGAGCCAGGTCACCACCAGCCCGCCACTGACCCGCCGGCAGATCGAGCAATGGCAATGGGCAATGTCCGTCAGGTCGCCCTCCAACCGATAACGCAAGGCGCCACAATGGCAGCCACCCTCGGTCACATCCTGCATCACCTACCTCTCGTCGCCTTTGCTTCGGCGAAAGCTGGCTGAAAGCTTGCCCTCATAGGATAGCCCCCACTACCGGCACAAGACCGGTCAGCCAGGGCACCCGGTAACCACCGCGCCCGGCCCAATCAACAACAACAATGGTGATTCTGATGTATTCCTGTGCCCGACTTTCCGTAGCCCCCCTCCGCATGCTCCCCGCACAGCGCCAAACGCGCTGATCCGCCCGAATCGACGTTCCTTTCGCCGCGCCACGCCTGGAGTATTGCCATGCTGACCTTCCTCGGCTTTGCCATGGTCATCACCTTCATGTACCTGATCATGACCAAGCGCCTGTCGGCCTTGATCGCGCTGATCCTGGTACCGATCCTGTTCGCCCTGTTCGGTGGTTTTTCCGCCAAGATCGGCCCGATGATGCTCGAGGGCATCAGCAAGCTCGCACCTACCGGCGTGATGCTGATGTTCGCCATCCTCTATTTCGCCTTGATGATCGACTCCGGCCTGTTCGACCCGGCCGTGCGCAAGATCCTCAAGCTGGTCAAGGGTGACCCGCTGAAAGTCTCCGTCGGCACCGCAGTACTGGCCCTGGTGGTCTCGCTCGACGGTGACGGCGCCACCACCTACATGATCTGCTGCGCCGCCATGCTGCCGATGTACAGCCGCCTGGGCATGAGCCCGCGGATCATGGCCGGCCTGATCATTCTCGCCGGCGGGGTGATGAACATGACCCCCTGGGGTGGCCCGACTGCCCGCGCCGCCAGCGCCCTGCACGTGGACCCGTCGGACATCTTCGTGCCGATGATCCCGGCCATGCTGTTCGGCGTGCTGGCAATCCTGGCCATCGCCTACATGTACGGCAAGCGCGAACGTGCCCGTCTGGGCGAGTTGCACCTGCCCACCGACGACATCGACCACAGCGAAATCACTGTTTCGCAGTACCCGGACGCGCGCCGGCCAAAACTGCTGTACTTCAACGGCGCCCTGACCGCTGCCCTGATGGTCGCGCTGATTGCCGGCGTGCTGCCGCTGCCAGTGCTGTTCATGATCGCCTTCAGCATCGCCATGATCGTCAACTACCCCTGCCTGCAGCAGCAGAAAGACCGCATCGCCGCCCACGCCGGCAGCGTGCTGGCGGTCACCGGGCTGATCTTCGCCGCCGGCATCTTCACTGGCATCCTCTCAGGCACCGGCATGGTCGACGCCATGTCCAAGAGCCTGCTGTCGGTCATCCCCGAGGCGCTGGGCCCATACCTGGCGGTGATCACCGCGATCGTGAGCATGCCGTTCACCTTCTTCATGTCCAACGACGCG
Organism: Pseudomonas sp. B5(2017); assembly: GCF_002112825.1. NCBI lineage: Bacteria > Pseudomonadati > Pseudomonadota > Gammaproteobacteria > Pseudomonadales > Pseudomonadaceae > Pseudomonas > Pseudomonas sp. B5(2017). Next base: position 69,309 of record NZ_NEIR01000020.1, on the reverse strand, counting down.
TTCTACTACGGCGTGCTGCCGGTGCTGGCCGAAGCTGCCAGCCACTACGGCATCAGCCCGGTGGAAATGGCCCGTGCGTCGATCGTCGGGCAACCGGTACACCTGCTCAGCCCCTTGGTACCCTCCACCTACCTGCTGGTGGCCCTGGCAGGCATCGAGTTCGGCGATCATCAGCGCTTCACCTTGAAGTGGGCAGTGCTGGTGTGCCTGTGCATAATGCTCGCCGCGCTGCTGATGGGCATTTTCCCGCTGTTCAGTAGTCTTTAATAAACGCGTATTTCCCTAACGCGACGCGCCCTGATCCGGGCGCGTCGCCTTTACCGTTCGAAGGAAAACACATGGAATGGCTGACCAGCCCGGAAATCTGGGTTGCCTTTTTCACCCTTACCGCGCTTGAGATCGTCCTCGGTATCGACAACATCATCATGATCTCGATTCTGGTCAGCCGCATGCCCAAGCACATGCAGCCGCGCACCCGGATCTTCGGCCTGGCCCTGGCCATGGTCACCCGTATCATGCTGCTGCTGTCGATCACCTGGGTCATGCGCCTTACCGCCGACCTGTTCGTGGTCCTGGGCCAGGGCATCTCCGGGCGTGACCTGATCCTGTTCTTTGGTGGCCTGTTCCTGCTGTGGAAAAGCTCGCAAGAGATCTACCACGGCCTGGAAGGCGAGGACGAGAACCCGGAAGAGCCGAAAGGCGCGGGTGGCAAGTTCTTCTACACCATCATCCAGATCGCCATCATCGACATCGTGTTCTCGCTGGACTCGGTGATCACTGCGGTGGGCATGGTGTCCCACGTACCGGTGATGATCGCCGCGATCATCGTCGCCGTGCTGGTGATGATGCTGTGCGCCGGCACCATCAGCGACTTCATCGACAAGCACCCGTCGCTGAAGATGCTCGCACTATCGTTCCTGATCGTGGTCGGTACCGTGCTGATCGCCGAAGCTTTCGACGTGCATGTACCAAAGGGCTACGTCTACTTCGCCATGGCGTTCTCGCTGGCGGTGGAAGCCATCAACATCCGCATGCGCACTGCCTTGGCCCGCAAGAACGGCAAAGAGCATGAGCCGGTGAAACTGCGCAAGGACATTCCGGGTCAATAAGATCAGGAAGTGCAGGACACAAAGGGCCCTTCGCTGGGCCCTTTTTCATGCCCGGATTTGCCATTTGCTGTACTGGCCTCTTCGCGGGCACAGGCAATCATTCATTTCCAGTGTGTTTCAAATAAATGGCAGCCATGCGAAGCTGGCGACAGCTACGCAAAACAACTAAAGCTTTGAGTGAGCACTGAAAATTCTTCAAACGCTCACGCTTCGTCTCTTGGCCCTCTGGGCCAATGCAACAGGGGGCCGTCGCCATGCTGACCCTGCTCAACCTGCTCTCGGCCGTTACGCTTCTGGTCTGGGGCACCCACATCGTGCGTACCGGCATCCTTCGGGTATTCGGCTCGAGCCTGCGGCGCATCATCAGCCAGAACATGAGCAAACGCCCGCTGGCGTTCGTCGCCGGCATTCTGGTCACGGCCATGGTGCAAAGCAGCAACGCCACCGCCATGCTCGTCACCTCGTTCGTCGGCCAGGGCCTGATGGCCATGACCCCGGCCTTGGCAATCATGCTCGGCGCCGACGTGGGTACCGCGCTGATGGCCCGGGTGCTGACCCTGGACCTGTCCTGGCTGTCGCCGCTGCTGATCTTCCTGGGTGTTATCTTCTTCCTCTCGCGCAAACAGACGAGGGCCGGCCAGCTGGGCAGGGTAGGCATCGGGCTTGGCCTGATCATCCTGGCATTGGAGCTGATCGTGCAGGCAGCTACGCCGATTACCCACGCCCAAGGCGTGAAGGTGCTGTTCGCCTCGCTGACCGGTGACATCATGCTCGACGCCTTGGTCGGCGCTCTGTTCGCCATGATTTCCTATTCCAGCCTGGCGGCCGTGCTGCTCACCGCAACGCTGGCCGGTGCCGAAGTGATCAGCCTGCCGGTGGCCATCGGCCTGGTGGTGGGCGCCAATATCGGTAGCGGGCTGCTGGCCTTCCTCAGCACCAGCATGCAAAACGCCGCCGGGCGCCGAGTGGCTCTGGGCAGCCTGCTGTACAAGCTGATCGGCCTGCTGCTGATCATTCCTGTGCTGCACCCGCTGGTGAGCTGGATGGACTCACTGAGCTTCAGCCCACAGGAGCTGGTCATCGGCTTCCACCTGCTCTACAACACACTGCGTTGCCTGATCATGCTGCCCACGGTCAAACCCATGGGCCGGCTGTGCAACACCCTGCTCCCCGAACGGGAAAACGGCAACGGCCAGATTCGCCCGCGCCATCTCGACACCTCGGCGCTGGAAACACCCAGCCTGGCCCTGGCCAACGCCTCCCGCGAAACCCTGCGCCTGGGCGATATCGTCGACAGCCTGCTCGAAGCCATGCTCGGTGCCCTGCGCGGTACCCAGGCCGCCTTGCCGCAGCAGGTCCGCGCCCTCGGCGAGGACGCCGAAGCCTTGTACAGCGCGATCAAGCTGTACCTGGCGCAGATGTCGCGTGAAGACCTCAGCGAACAGGACAACCGCCGCTGGGCGGAAATCATCGAACTGGCGATCAACCTCAAGCTGGCCTGCGACCTGATCGAGCGCATGCTGCGCAAGGTCCAACAGCAGAAAACCAGCCAGCGCCGGGAGTTCTCCCAGGTGGGCCTGGAAGAGCTGACCGGCTTGCAGGAACAGCTGCTGGCCAACCTGCGCCTGGGCTTGTCGGTGTTCCTCAGTGCCGACCCGGAAAGCGCCCGCTTGCTGCTGCGGGAAAAACGCCGTTTTCGCGCCCAGGAACGGCGCCTTGCCCACGCCCATGTCAGCCGCTTGCAGCGCAAGGTAGTGCAAAGTATCGAGACCAGTTCGCTACACTTGGAGCTGATCGCCGACATGAAACGGTTGAACTCTTTGTTCTGTAGCAGTGCCTATGTGGTACTGGGCGGCTCGGACACGGGCGGGCTGATGCTCGACAGCGTGCCGGACGAAGCCCGTCTGCCGTGATTTCGCCTACCTGAGGACCCAAGCTCGCCCATGCGTTGCCTGATGTTCGTTTGCCTGCTGATCTGCAGCCTGCCCTCATTCGCCCTCGACCGCTCGCGGGTTGAAGGTTACCTGTTGCCCAACGGCCTGCAGGTCATCCTGAAAAACGGTTATGAACGTGACCATGTGGCGATTCGCCTGGTGGTCGGCGTCGGCCTGGATGACTTCAATTGCGAGCAGAAAGAGCTGCCGCACCTGCTCGAACACCTGCTGTTCAGCGGCATCGACGAAACTGGCGAGGGCGGCCTGGAAGAGCGCCTGCAATCGCTGGGCGGCGAGTGGAACGCCTACACCAGCAGCGCCGACACCACCTTCGTCATCGAAGCCCCGGCGCGCAACCAGCGCAAAATCCTCGACCTGCTGCTGGCGGTGATCCACGACACCCGCATCGATGCCAAGGCCCTGGCCACCGCCAAGCGCATCATCGAGCGCGAGGATGGCGGCCACTATGGCCACCTGCAGCGCTGGCTCGACCGCCAGGACATCGGCCACCCCGCCAGTGACCAGCTGGCCACCGAGCTGGGCCTGAAATGCCCGGAGCGCTCCAACCTCGACGACATGACCCTGGAGCAGGTGAACACCTTGCGTGACCGCTGGTACGCGGCCAACAACATGACCCTGATCGTGGTCGGCGGCCTCGACCGCCTGCTGCCGGCCTACCTGGAGCGCACCTTTGGCGAACTGCCCGCCACCGAGCCGGAGGAGCGCCGCACCCTGGAAAGCATCGGCCAGCAAGCTGCACAGCGCCGCGACCTGACCCGCGGCTGGCTGGGTGACAGCGTCAAGCTGCACTGGCTGTTCGTCGAGCCGGTGCTGGACAACGACCACCAGGCCACCCTCGACCTGCTGTCGCACTACCTGGACTGGGCGCTGTACGACCAGCTGCGCCTGCGCAACGGTTTGTCCTACGGCCCTTCGGCAAAACGCGAAAGCTTTGGCGACACCGGCCTGCTAAGCCTCAATGCCGACCTGGAGCGCGAGGATATCGACCAGGCGGTCGAGGTGATGCAGAAATTGTTCGACCACCTGCGCAAGGAAGGCCTCGACCCGGATACCTTCGAGCGCATCAAGTACGCCAGCGTCGCCAAGGAAAGCTGGAGCACTCAGGGCAACAGTGCCTTGGCCGACTACTACTGGGGCGCGCTGAACGACTATAGCGACGGGCGCTTCGTCAACCCGGTGCGCAAGCTGCGCCAGGTCAGTCTGGCGCAGGCCAACGAGGCGCTGAAGGAACTGCTCAAGGAAGATGGCTATGTGCGTATCGAGGAACCATTGCTTGGCTATGATGAGCTCTACGGGCTGGTTGCCTTGCTGTTGGGGCTGATCCTGGCAGCGGGGCTGCTGCGCTGGCGTCGGCATGGTCCGGAAAAACCGAGCGGTGCTACACGCGAGCAGTGAAACGACGGTATCCTTTTGCCAGTACCGGTCTCTTCGCGGGCACGCCCGCTCCCACAAAGGTCAGTGACAACCCGGACCCTGTGGGAGCGGGCCCGCCCGCGAAGAGCCCAGCACAGTCACCTCACCCATTCTGTTGTAGCCCCCAATGCCCCAAATCCCCCACATCGTCCAGCGCATCATCGAACTGCTCAAACGCTACCCCGGCATCATCGCGCTCGGTGGTTTCCTCTCCGGCATCGGCAGTTTCATCCTGGTCGACCGTCAGGCTGGCCTGGCCAGCTGGGTAGCTGTGCTCATGCTGGTCAGCTGGCTCTGGCTGATGCTGGAAAACACCCTCACCGGCCTGTTCGCGCGCACCTTCAACCGCGAAATACCGCAGCCATTGCTGCGCTACGCGACGCAGATGATCCACCAGGAATCACTGTTCTTCGTACTGCCGTTTTTCTTCATCACCACCACCTGGAACAGCGGCCAACTGGTGTTCACCGGCCTGCTCGGCGCCGCCGGGCTGATTTCGATCATCGACCCGCTGTACTACAAGTGGCTGGCACCGCGGCGCTGGCTGTTCCTGGCGCTGCATACCCTGACCCTGTTCGCCGCCCTGCTGACCGCGCTGCCGATCATCCTGCACCTGACCACAGCGCAAAGCTTCAAGCTGGCCCTGATTGCAGCCATGGCCCTGTCGTTCCCCAGCCTGGCCAGCAGCTTCCCGATCAACAACTGGCGCCGCGCCGTGGCCCTGGTGCTGGTCACCCTGTCGGTCGGCGGCGGGGGCTGGCTGCTGCGTTCCTGGGTGCCGCCAGCGACCCTGTGGATGACCGAAGTGGCGGTCAGCACCGAAGTGCTGAACCGCCAGCCGGGCGATTCGCTGGACGAAATTGCTGCCAGCCGCATCCGTAGCAGCGGCCTGTACGCCTACACCGCGATCAACGCGCCACGCGGCCTGAACGAGCGGATCTACCATGTGTGGCAAAAGGACGGCCAGGAAGTCGACCGCATTGCCTTGGACATCCACGGCGGGCGCAAGGAAGGCTACCGGGCCTGGACCCACAAGCAGAACTTCCCGCCGAACCCGGTGGGCAAGTGGCAGGTGAGGGTACTGACCGAAGATGGGCAGGTCATCGGCGTGCTGCGCTTCAAGGTGGTCGACGAAGCGCCCGCGGGGTGAGTGAAAGGGGCCGCTTTGCGGCCCCCAAGGTCCGTGAAGACAGCACATAATCACCAAACAGCCCATGCCCGCTGCGCTATGATCAGGCCCTAAGCCTTAGCGCCGAGTCAGTAGCATGGAGCCGATGACCACCCCCAGCGCCACCCTGGACACCAGTAGCCAACCGGCCTGCCTGCGCATTACCGGTGACTGGACCCTGGCGCACTACGCCAGCCTCAAGCGTGAGAGCGAGCGCCTGCGCGCGCAATACGCTGCCGATACCGTCGCCGACCTCAGCCAACTGGGCCGCCTGGATACCGCCGGTGCCTCGCTGCTGGCCGAACTGCTCGGCTCCGAGCGCCTGTCGCGCTGCACCCACGGCCTGCCCGAAGCCAGCCGCGCTCTGCTCAAGAACGTCTACTGCTCGGTGCAGGACTACTGCATCCCGGTCAAGGAACCCGAGCGTAACGTGCTGCTGTTGCTGCTGGAACGCATCGGCTGCGCCGTCGGTACCCTGTGGCAAGACACCATGCAGGTGCTCGGCTTCGTTGGCCTGATCCTCCAAACCCTGCTGCGCCGCGCCCTGCAACCTCATCGCTGGCGCTTCACCCCGGTCGTGGCACACATCGAACAGACCGGCCTGGACGCCGCGCCCATCGTCGCCCTGCTGACCTTCCTGGTGGGCGCGGTGGTGGCCTTCCTCGGCGCCACGGTGCTGGCCGATTTCGGTGCGACCATCTTCACCGTCGACCTGGTGGCATTCTCGTTCCTGCGCGAGTTCGCCGTGCTGCTCACCGCTATCCTCATGGCCGGCCGCACCGCCAGCGCGTTCACCGCGCAGATCGGCTCGATGAAGGCCAACGAGGAAATCGATGCCATCCGCACCCTTGGCCTGAACCCCATGGAGATGCTGGTGGTACCGCGCGTACTGGCGCTGTTGATTTCGCTGCCCTTGCTGACCTTCATCGCGATGATCTGCGGCATCGTCGGCGGTGCGGTGGTGTGCGCGCTGTCACTGGACATCTCGCCAGCCATGTTCCTGTCGCTGCTGCAAAGCGACATCGGCGTGCAGCACTTCCTGGTCGGCCTGGCCAAGGCACCGTTCTTCGCCTTCCTGATCGCCGCCATCGGCTGCCTGGAAGGCTTCAAGGTCAGTGGTAGCGCCGAATCGGTGGGCGCACACACCACCTCGGCGGTGGTGCAGTCGATATTCGTGGTCATCGTGCTGGATGCGGTGGCCGCACTGTTCTTCATGGAGATGGGCTGGTGAGTGGCCAGGAACGCGTGATCGAGGCCCGCGGCATCTGCAACCGCTTCGGCCGCCAGAGCGTGCACGAAAACCTCGACCTCGACCTGTATCGCGGCGAGATCCTCGCCGTGGTCGGCGGCTCGGGCAGCGGCAAGTCGGTGCTGCTGCGCAGCATCGTCGGCCTGCGGCGGCCCGACGAAGGGCAGATCAAGGTGTTCGGCCAGGACCTGGCCGGCCTGCGCGAAGAGCAGCGCTCACTGGTCGAGCGGCGCTTCGGCGTGCTGTTCCAGAAGGGCGCGCTGTTCTCTTCGCTGACCGTCACCGAAAACGTGGCGTTGCCGCTGATCGAGCACGCCGGGCTGTCCCGCGCCGATGCCGAGCACCTGGCCGGAGTGAAGCTGGCCCTGGCCGGGCTGCCGATCTCGGCCGCTGACAAGTACCCGGCCTCGCTGTCGGGGGGCATGATCAAGCGCGCCGCGCTGGCCCGGGCCCTGGCACTGGACCCGGACATCCTATTCCTCGACGAACCCACCGCCGGCCTGGACCCGATCGGCGCCGCCGCCTTCGACCAGTTGATCCTGACCCTGCGCGATGCCCTGGGCCTGTCGGTGTTCCTCATCACCCACGACCTCGACACCCTGTACACCATTACCGACCGCATCGCCGTGCTGTCGCAGAAGAAGGTCCTGGTGGCCGGCCCACTGGCCGAGGTCGAGCAGACCAACGACGCCTGGATTCAAGAATACTTTCATGGCCCACGCGGGCGCGCAGCCGAGCAGGCCGCCACCCGTGCCGGGCAGGAGCGCTGAACAATGGAAACCCGAGCCCATCACGTTCTTATCGGCCTGGTCACCGTCCTGGTGGTGGCCGGCGCCATGCTGTTCGGCCTGTGGCTGGCCAAGTCGAGTGTCGACGACGCCTTCAAGGACTACGAAGTGGTATTCAACGAAGCCGTCTCCGGCCTGTCCCGTGGCAGCCCGGTGCAGTACAACGGCATCAAGGTAGGCGACGTGTCCACCCTGCGCCTGGACCCGAAAGACCCGCGCCGGGTACTGGCACGGGTGCGCCTGAGCGCTGACACCCCGGTGAAGGAAGACACCCAGGCCAAGCTGACCCTGGCCGGCGTGACCGGCAACTCGTTCATCCAGCTCAGCGGGGGCACCCCGCAAAGCCCCGAGTTGAAAGGCAAGGACGGCAAGCTGCCGGTGATCATCGCATCGCCCTCGCCAATCTCGCGCCTGCTCAATGACAGCAGCGATCTGGTGACCAACATCAACCTGCTGCTGCACAACGCCAACCAGATGTTTTCCGAGGACAACATCGGCCACCTCAGCAACACCCTGTCCAACCTCGACAAGACCACCGGCGCCTTCGCTGGCCAGCACGGCAGCATCACCCAGGCCATCGAGCAACTGGTGCAGGTGGGCAAGCAGGCCAGCGCCACCCTGGCCGAAACCCAGGCACTGATGCGCAATGCCAACGGCCTGCTGGGCAGCGAAGGCAAGCAGGCAATCGGCAGCGCCGAGCAGGCCATGCAGTCACTGGCCGAGAGCACCGCCACCATCAACCGCCTGCTCGAGGACAACCGCGAGGCCATCGGCGACGGTGCCCAGGGCCTGAACCAGCTGACCCCGGCGATTCGCGAGCTGCGCGAAACCCTCAACGCACTCAAAGGCATTTCCCGGCAACTGGAGGCCGACCCTAGCGGCTACCTGCTCGGCCGCGACAACAACAAGGAGTTCCAACCATGAAACCGTCACTGCGCCTGCTGGCCCTGGCGGCCGCACTGAGCCTGGCCAGTGCCTGCTCGATCCTGCCGCAGAGCGAGCCCGTCGACCTGTACCGTCTGCCGGTGGACCAGCCCGGCCGGACGGCGTCGGCGCTGGACTGGTCATTGCGCCTTAACAAGCCGCTGGCCAGCGAAGTGCTGGCCGGGCCACGGATTGCCGTGATTCCCCAGGGCGATGTGGTCAGCAGCTACAAAGGCGCGCGCTGGAGCGACGCAGTACCGGTGCTGCTGCGCAACCGCCTGCTCGACGGTTTCCAGCGTGACGGCCAGGTACAGCGCCTTAGCGCCGACGACAGCAACCTGCAGGCCGACTACGAGCTGGCTGGCGAGCTGCAGGCGTTCCAGGCCGAATACCGCGAGGGCGGGGCGGTAGAGGTAGTGATCCGCTATGACGCACGTCTGGTCCAGGGCCGCAGCCAACGCATTCTGGCCAGCAAACGCTTCGAAATCCGCCAGCCGCTGGCCGACAAGCAGGTATCAGCGGTGGTTGCCAGCTTCGGGAAGGCCTGCGACCAGCTGACCGGGCAGGTGGTCAGTTGGACCATTGCGCAAGCAGCCAGCGTTCCTGCTCACTGAAGCCCTGCCTGCTTTTGTAGGAGCGGCCTTGCGTCGCGATGGGCCGCAAAGCGGCCCCGACGATTTCTGCATTGACGCTAACATTCGGGGGCCGCTTCGCGCCCCGTCGCGACACAAGGCCGCTCCTACAAATGCCCGCGCATGCCAAGCAGATAAGTCAGGCGAAGAACCAGTAGCAGACGAAGATCGCTGCGATCACACCGGACAACTCCGCCAGCAATGCGCAACCGACGGCATGGCGCACGCGCTGGATACCCACCGCACCAAAGTAAACCGCCAGCACGTAGAAGGTGGTTTCGGTACTCCCCTGAATCGTCGCCGCCACCAGCGCCGGGAAGCTGTCCACACCGTGGGTCTGCATGGTCTCAATCAGCATCGCCCGGGCCGCGCTGCCGGAGAACGGCTTGACCAGCGCCGTGGGCAGGCCTTCGACGAATCGGGTGTCCAGGCCCAGCCAGGTCACCGCATGGCGAATACCGTCCAAAGCCAGCTCCAGGGCGCCTGAGGCCCGCAATACACCCACCGCCACCAGCATCGCCACCAGATAAGGCAACAGGCCCTTGGCCACATCGAAGCCTTCCTTGGCGCCTTCGACAAAGGCTTCATACACCTTCACCCGCTTCAAGGCGCCGATCACCAGGAACAGGATGATCACGCCAAACAACGTGAGGTTGCCCAGGATCGACGACAGGCTCGCCAGCGCGGCCGCCGAGAGGGTGCCGAGAAAGGCCATGAACCCGCCCAGCAGCAATGCACCGGGGATCAGGTAGGCGAGCACTACCGGGTCCCACAGGCGCAGGCGCTGCATCACCGCCACCGACAGCAGGCCGACCAGGGTCGAGACGCTGGTGGCCAGCAGGATGGGCAGGAACACCATGGTCGGGTCCGCCGCACCTTGCTGGGCCCGGTACATGAAGATGGTCACCGGCAGCAGCGTCAGCGACGAGGCGTTGAGCACCAGGAACAGGATCTGCGCGTTGCTCGCCGTGGTGCTGCTGGGGTTCAGCTCCTGTAGCGCGCGCATGGCCTTCAGGCCGATCGGCGTGGCGGCGTTGTCCAGGCCCAGGCCGTTGGCGGCGAAGTTCATGGTGATCAGGCCCAGGGCTGGGTGGCCGGGCGGAACTTCCGGCATCAGCCGGGCAAACAGCGGGCCGAGCACCTTGGCCAGCCACTCGACGATGCCAGCCTTCTCGGCGATCTTGAGAAAGCCCAGCCACAGGGTCAGCGTGCCGAACAGCAGCACCATCACCTCGACCGACAGCTTGGCCATGGCAAAGATGCTCTCGACCATCGCCGCGAAGATGCCGGCGTTGCCGCCTACCAGCCATTGGGCCAGGGCGGACACTGCCGCCACCAGGAAAAAGCCAAGCCAAAGGCCGTTGAGCATCCGTGTGTTCCCCCTGAAAAATGCCCGAATGATAGCGTATCGGGGCGTAAGGCTGGAGACCGCAGGCGAGGGCTGCGCCCTCGTATCGCGACACAAGGCCGCTCCCACAGAGGTCGGTGTACGCCGGCCATTGTGGGAGCGGCCTTGCGTCGCGAAAGGGCCGCAAAGCGGCCCCAAGATCTCACAGGCAACAAAAAGCCCCGACAGGTCGGGGCTTTTTGTTCAGCTCATCAGGCTCAGCGCTTGGCAGCTTCGCCAACCATGGCCGCTTCCTGTTTGCCGGCCATCAGCGAGGCGTAGTACTTCTCGCCCTTGGCGGCGTCGTACATACCCTCCCAGCGAGCGATGACCAGGGCTGCCAGAGCGTTACCCACAACGTTCAAGGCGGTACGGGCCATGTCCATGATGCGGTCGACACCGGCGATGAAGGCCAGGCCTTCCAGCGGGATGCCCACGCTGCCCAGGGTGGCCAGCAGCACCACGAAGGAAACACCCGGTACGCCAGCGATACCCTTGGAAGTGACCATCAGGGTCAGCACCAGCAGCAGCTGCTGGCTCCAGGACAGGTCGATACCGTACAGCTGGGCAATGAAGATGGCCGCGATGCTCTGGTACAGGGTCGAGCCGTCGAGGTTGAACGAGTAGCCGGTCGGTACCACGAACGAGCAGATCGACTTCGGTGCACCGTACTTCTCCATCTTCTCGATCACGCGCGGCAGCACGGTTTCCGAGCTGGAGGTGGAGTAGGCGAGGATCAGCTCATCTTTCATGATGCGCATGATCTTGATCACCGAGAAACCGAACAGGCGGGCAACCAGGCCCAGCACCATGAAGGCGAAGAAGGCGATGGCGAAGTACACCAGCAGCACCAGCTTGGCCAGCGGCAGCAGCGAGCTGAAACCGAAGTTGGCGACGGTCACGGCGATCAGGGCGAACACGCCGATAGGGGCGTAGTTCATGATCATGTGGGTGACCTTGAACATGGTCTCGGAAACCGCCTGGAAGGTACGCACCAGCGGGTCGCGCAGCTCTGCCTGCAGGCTCGACAGGCCCAGGCCGAACATCACCGAGAAGAAGATGATCGGCAGCATTTCGCCACGCATCAGCGCTGCGAAGATGTTCGACGGGATCAGGTTCAGCAGGGTTTCGATGAACGCGTGCTCATGCTGCACTTCGGCCGCGGTAGCCTGGTACTTGGAGATGTCCACGGTACCCAGGGTGCTCATGTCGATGCCGGCGCCCGGGTGGAACAGGTTGGCCAACACCAGGCCTACGACGATGGCGATGGTGGTCACCACTTCGAAGTAGATGATGGTCTTCAGGCCGATGCTGCCCAGTTTCTTCGCGTCGCCAACCCCGGCGATACCCACGATCAGCGACGAAATCACGATCGGGACGACGATCATCTTGATCAGGCGAATGAAGATGTCACCAGCGGGCTGGAGGACGTTGCTGATCCACCATGCCTTTTCTGCACTGAAATGATTCAGTAGCGCGCCGATTGCAACACCCAGGACCAGACCGATGACGATCTGCCAGGCGAGGCTCAGTTTTGCCTTCTTCATGTCTTTACCCTTTGTTCTAGTGGTCATGGGCACCCAACGGAAACGCGCGTAACAGAGCCGTTGGCAAGGTCACGAGCAGCAGATTCTTCCGTCCGGCACCTTCATGTAAGGACACCGCAGGCGAGCGACAGGGCGCTCGGGCCGGCGAAAAAGGCGGCAACTATTGCGATGGCAAAGGGGGAAATCTAATGCCGGAAGCGCATACCCCATGCCGTTTATGCATAACATTTCTGACCAAAACGGGAGGTTCGCAAGTGCTTGATTTACAACGTTCGGAATCCCGAACAAGACCAAACCGCCATATTTAGGCAGATTTGGCAGAGTAAAAAGGACAGGGGTGATGGCTTGTTCGACAATCCGAATGGCCGAAATGCCACTTGAACAAGCGCCAGGCTGATCGAAAAAAAATTGATGTACGGTCGAGACAAAATGTGTCTCGAAGAGGAAATCGCGCAGGGAAGAGACGTTTCCTACATGGCTCCTCGGAAGTCAGGTCTGGTCAGATGCCCCTATGGCACCGCCGACCTGAAACTTCCGATTCCGCCTTTCCTGACCCGGCCCATTGCTGGAGGCACTCCCTGTACCCCTAGGCCACTCCGATCCTGCAACAATCAGAACAGCCCGGCCCCTTGGTCATGTGCAGCCCCTCCTCGGGGCGGCGCATCATAGAAGGCTGAAATATAGAAAGGTTCAGCTTCTATTTCGTGACAGTGCATGACCTGTCCTCCGTACCGGGTGCAAATGCTCAGTACCAGTTCGGGTCACGCTTGAGCTGCTCCTGCAGCATCGCCTTCATGCCGTCGTCCGGCTTACCCAGCCAGCGGTACTGCGCGTGACGGGTGGGCGACTTGTCGCTCGGCAAACCTTCGGGTACCTCCACGAGCATCCCGTAGGCATCGTCCTTGTCCCAGCTGAACGCCACGATCAGGCGCTTGTAGGTGCAGTTGTCCTGGCGTTCGCACAATGGGCCGACCAGGTACTTGTCGCCGTCTTCGGTAACGGCAGACATCTGCTGCTGGGCACTGCCGGTCAGATTGACCACCCAATCAGGCAGACGTTCCTCGCCTTCAATCGTGCCCTGCCAGGTTTCCCGGTACTCCGGGTCCGAGCCGAGCAGCTGGTCGACCCGGACCTGGCCGTCATTGGCCGCCATCGCCGCCGCACTGCCGCCCAGTAACAGGGCGGCAGCCAGGGATGTCCAACGCTTCCTGCCCATCTTCAACCTCGTCCACGTCCAAAGAAGAAGGAGGCTACGAACAGCACCAGGAAGACAATGAACAGAATCTTCGCGATACCGGTGGCAGCGCCCGCGATACCACCGAAGCCCAGTACGGCGGCGACAATGGCGATGATGAGGAAAGTGATAGCCCAACTCAGCATGGTGGTTCTCCTTTCTTTTTTGAAATCGTTAAGGCCAGCGGTCAGAACACCCAGCGGTCCTGGGGTACGACCCTTTCCAGGGTGGCCGGTGACGCGGTGGCCTGGCCAGTTGGAAGCGGGTCGGCGGCCTTGACCAAGGTATTGGCACGGGTTGCCTGAATCTGCGTCAACAGGGCGGTCTGCGCCGCCACTTGCTCGGTCAGGCGCGCGGTCTGCCAGCTGTAATAGAAGAGGCCAGCGGCCAAGGTCAGCAACAGCGCCAGGCCGAGTGAAAGCACCTGGCTCAGGGGCAGTGCAGCGCTCTGCAAGCGGTTGACGGATTGGCGGGTCATGCCGGCTCCTCCTGCTGTAATTCTTGTTCAAACCTGAACAGGTAATTGCAGCCTGCATGCCAGCCTTACGAATCAAATAAACTTCATTTAAATCATATAGTTATGTGAATTCTGCAAAACCGGCAAGGACGTATCCTGCACGATGCCGCCCGGGCCGTCGTGCGAATTGCACGATCAGCCCTCGACCTTGGTCGCCACCTTGAGCAGGTCGGCATCCACCCCGCGCACGCCGATGATCTGCCGGGCGATTTCCACGGCAATGGTTTTCTGCTCGCTGCTGACCACCTCGCCCGAAAGCCGCACCAAACCCTCCTCGCTGGCCACTTTCAGGTTCAGGCCATCGAGGTTACGGCTGAAGCGGTAGCTGTTCTGGATCTTGTCGATGATCCAGCTGTCGCTCGGTTGCGGCCCAGTCGGCGTCCCCACCGGGGTTTCCCGGGCCTTGGCCATGGCGGCGCTATCGAGGCTGACCAGGTTGTTGACCAGGTGCACACCCTCGGTGGTACGCGCCACCACGCCGGCCAGCTCCTTGGCCTCGGCACTGTCGACCTTGCCACGCAGGGTCACCACACCTTCGCTGCTCTGTACATCTATAGGCGCCTTCTCGGTGGTGCGGCTCCATAACAGCCGCGCACGGATCACCGCGGCCAGAGTGGCATCCTCCAGGCGCTGGGCATAGGCACGCAGCGCCAGCGGGCGCTCCACCAGCTGGGCATTGACCCGCAGCTGGTTGTCGACTTGCTCGATGCCACGGGTAGCCAGCGCCACATGCTCGGCCAGCTGGCGTTCGACGTCGTTCTCCACCTCACCGGAAAGCCGCGCCTGCTTGCCGTCCACCTCGACCTGGATACGGAACGGGTCGAGCATGCGGTTCAGCGACAGGGCAGTTTGCAGGGCCCCCTCCAGGCGGGCGTCCTGCACCGGGCCGGCGAATGCCGGGGTGAACATCGGCAGCAGGGTGGTTGCCAACACGGCGGTGCGAATGGAAAAGGACATGGCAGTGCCTCCTTTTGTAGAGCAAAAGCTAAAAATCCTCGCAACCAATGTGCCACCGTGGACCTCTAAGGAAATCATCGGGATATCGCGGCCTTCCAGGCGTTGATTGGCCATTGGCTAGCATGCAAAGGACAGGTTCCTTCACAATGGACCATGCAACTTGCCCGATTTTTCCCACACTAAATGAAGATCTTTCCTAAAGGAGCGCAGCACATGGAGTCAGCCCAGGACAACCAAGGCCGCATTCTGCTGGTGGATGACGAGTCCGCGATCCTGCGCACCTTCCGCTACTGCCTGGAGGACGAGGGCTATAGCGTGGCGACGGCCAACAGCGCTGCTCAGGCCGAAGCCCTGCTGCAGCGCCAGGTATTCGACCTGTGCTTCCTCGATTTGCGCCTGGGCGAGGACAACGGCCTCGATGTGCTGGCGCAGATGCGTATCCAGGCCCCATGGATGCGGGTGGTGATCGTCACCGCACACTCGGCGATCGATACGGCGGTAGACGCGATCCAGGCAGGCGCCGCCGATTACCTGGTCAAACCGTGCAGCCCCGACCAGCTGCGCCTGGCTACCTCCAAGCAGTTGGAAGTGCGCCAGCTTTCCGCGCGCCTGGAGGCCCTGGAAGGTGAAGTACGCAAACCCAAGGACGGCCTCGACTCACACAGCCCGGCCATGATGGCGGTACTGGAAACCGCCCGCCAGGTCGCTACCACCGACGCCAACATCCTCATCCTTGGCGAGTCGGGCACAGGTAAAGGTGAGCTGGCCCGGGCCATCCACAGCTGGAGCAAGCGCGCGCGCAAATCCTGCGTGACCATCAACTGCCCGTCACTGAACGCCGAGCTGATGGAAAGCGAGTTGTTCGGCCACACCCGCGGCGCCTTCACCGGCGCCAGCGAAAGCACCCTGGGGCGAGTCAACCAGGCTGATGGGGGCACGCTGTTCCTCGACGAGATCGGCGATTTCCCACTGACCTTGCAGCCCAAACTGCTGCGCTTCATCCAGGACAAGGAATACGAGCGCGTCGGCGACCCGGTCACCCGTCGCGCCGATGTGCGGATTCTCGCCGCCACCAACCTCAACCTCGAAGAGATGGTGCGTGAAAGCCGCTTCCGCGAAGACCTGCTGTATCGCCTGAACGTCATCACCCTGCACCTGCCGCCCCTGCGCGAGCGCAGTGAAGACATCCTGACCTTGGCCGACCGCTTTCTCGCCCGCTTCGTCAAGGAATACTCCCGGCCTGCCCGCGGCTTCAGTGACGAAGCCCGTACGGCCCTGCTCAACTACCGCTGGCCCGGCAACATTCGCGAATTACGCAACGTGGTGGAGCGGGCCAGCATCATCTGCCCGCAGGAACGCGTGGAAATCAGCCACCTGGGCATGGGTGAGCAGCCCGCAGGCAATGCCCCGCGGGTTGGCGCCGCGCTGAGCCTGGATGAGCTGGAACGCGCCCACATCGGTGCGGTGCTGGCCGCAAGCGACACCCTGGACCAAGCCGCCAAGACCCTGGGGATCGATGCCTCCACCCTGTACCGCAAGCGCAAGCAGTACAACCTATGAGGTGGCCGCCCATGAAGCTGCGCACGCGGCTTTTCCTCAGCATTTCGGCGCTGGTCACCGTGGCCCTGCTCGGGCTGCTGCTGGGCCTGGTCAGCGTGCTGCAGATGGCCACGGTGCAACAGCGACTGGTGCGCGATACCACCCACGCCCTGGAAATCGGGCTGAAGTTGCGCCAGAACCTTGGCGAACAGTTGACCCTGATCCTCGATGACCAGACCGCCCCGGAAAACCTGCGGCTACTGCAGGACAACTTCCAGACCCTGCTCAACCAAGGGCTGGACCAAGGTGGCGAGCGCACCGGCTTCAGCAAGGCCAGCAGCAATTACCAGGCTTTTCTCCAGGCCTACCGCGACAGCCCGGCGCCTTCGCGCAGCATGGGGGTTGAACAACCACTGGGGGCCGCGTTCAACCAGGTCCGCACCGACCTGATCGATTCCCACAAGCAGGCCTTGGAGCACATCACCCGCAGCGAGGAGCACACCCGCGACCACGCCTTGCTGGTCAGCGGCGTACTTGGCCTGATGGGCTTGGTGGTGCTGGTGCTGGGCTTCATCACCGCGCACAACATTGCCCGGCGCTTCGGCCAGCCGATCGAAGCCTTGGCCATAGCGGCCGACCAACTCGGCAAGGGTAATTTCGACGTAACCCTGCCGGTCACCCAGGCCACCGAACTTAACCAGCTGACCCGCCGCTTCGGCCTGATGGCCGATGCCTTGCGCAAGCACCAGGCCACCAACGTCGATGAACTGCTGGCCGGCCAGCAACGCTTGCAGGCGGTACTGGACAGCATTGACGATGGCCTGCTGATCATCGACCGCCAAGGCCGGCTGGAGCACCTCAACCCGGTGGCGCAACGCCAGCTGGGCTGGACCGATAGCCGCGTGGGCAGCAGCCTGGCCGAAGCCCTGCAGCGCCCGGAGCTGGAGCAGCAGCTACGCCAGGTACTGCGCGGCGGCAACCTCGACCGCCAGCCGGACGACCTGAACATGGAGGTCGATGACGAAACGCGCCTGCTCGCCTACAGCCTGACTCCGGTCAGCCACCCGCAAGGGCCGATCCTTGGCGCGGTGATGGTGCTGCACGATGTAACCGAGCAGCGAGCCTTCGAACGCGTGCGCAGCGAATTCGTGCTGCGCGCTTCCCACGAGCTGCGCACCCCGGTGACCGGCATGCACATGGCCTTCGGTCTGTTGCGCGAGCGGCTCAAGTTTCCGCCCGAGGCGCGCGAACATGACCTGCTGGAAACCATCGGCGAGGAAATGCAGCGCCTGACCCAGTTGATCAACGATCTGCTCAACTTCAGCCGCTACCAGAGCGGGATGCAGAAGCTCGAGCTGGCTCCCTGCGCCATCGACGAATTGCTGGAGCGTGCACAACAGCGCTTTGCCGAGCCGGCGGTGAACAAGCAGATCGAGCTGATCACGGAGCTGGAGCCGCCGCTGCCGCGTATCCAGGCCGACGTCTCCCAACTCGACCGGGTGCTGGACAACCTGTTGCACAACGCCATCCGCCATACCGCCAGCGGCGGGCGTATCCGCTTGCATGCACGACGGCATGCGGAGCGGGTGATCATCAGTGTCGAGGACAACGGAGAGGGCATTGCCTATGGGCAACAGGGGCGCATCTTCGAGCCCTTCGTGCAGGTAGGGCGCAAGAAAGGCGGCGCGGGGCTGGGGCTGGCATTGTGCAAAGAAATCGTGCAGTTGCATGGCGGGCGCATGGGCGTGTTTTCCCGACCGGGGCAGGGGACCCAGTTCTACATGGCACTGCCGGTCTGACGGCCTGTGACGCGCCCCCTGTAGGAGCGGCCTTGTGTCGCGATAGGGCCGCAAAGCGGCCCCAGGATTTCAGCACCAGTGCACAAATTGCTGGGGCTGCTCCGCAGCCCTATCGCGACACAAGGCCGCTCCTACAGAGATCTCGCAGTCCAGCAGCAATCACTCAATGCTCAACCCGCCGCGGCAGCCGTCCGCGGGTCACCAGCTCGGCAAACTGCCGGGCATTCAGTGGCCGGGCAAACAGCCAGCCCTGGCCATAATTGACCCCTTCGCTGTTCAGCAGCACCGCCTGGTCTTCACACTCGATGCCTTCGGCAATCACCCGCAGGTGCAGGTCGTGGGCCATCCGGATGATATGCGGGGCAACACCGCTGCTGGCGGCGTCATGCCCAAGGGCATCGATAAAGGCCTTGTCGATCTTCAGGCAGTCCACCGGCAGGGTCTGCAGGTAGGCCAGGCTGCAATAACCCGTGCCAAAATCGTCGATCAGCACCTGATGCCCTACTGCACGTAACGCCTGCAGATTGTCGCGCGCCACTACCACATCGATCAGGCCGCGCTCGGTCACTTCGAAGGCAATCTGGCTGGCCGCCACCCGGTGCATTGCCAGCAAGCGCGCAGCTACCCGGCCAATGCGCGGCACCATCACATCGCAAGCTGCCAGGTTCACCGAAATGTACAAGTTGGGGTGCGAGCGCAGCAGTTGCCCTAACTGTTCCAGCACACGCTGCAGGACAAAGTCGGTGATCTGGCGAATCTGCCCGGTGTTTTCCGCCAGCGGGATGAACAGGTCCGGGCTGGTCAGGGTGCCGTCCGGGCGACGCCAGCGCACCAGGGCCTCGGCTCCGACACAGCGCCGGCTGTCGAGCTCGAAGATCGGCTGGTAGAGCACCTGCAGTTCGCCGCGGCGCAAGGCATTCTGCAATTCCGAGCTCATCGACCGCCGCTGCAGGATGAGTTGCAGCACCAGCCAGCCGATGCAGCAGGCCGCCAGCACACTGCCGGGGAACAGGAGCCAGAGCATGCCATTCATCCTCAACGGCAGGCTCGCCCGCGGGGCAATCAGCACCAGCTGGTAGTCCGGTGACTTGGTCGGCATGCGGTAGATCAGGCGGTCGCTGAGCTCGAGCAGCGACTTGTGGCTGGTCGACCAGGCCGAGGGTGGCGGCCATACCTGTGGTGGGCCCAGCACAGGGATGGCCCGGGTACCGTTGTCCAGCACCACCACAAGGCTGCCGCCAGGGGGCAGGTCGACCACATCGGTCAAGTGGCCACGAGAGGTGGATACCACGAACTTGCCCCGCCCCAGCATCAACGCGGCCAGGTTTTCGTTCGGCTCGGTCGTTGTGTTCAGCCAGTAGCTGTAGGTCGGCCCCTGGATGTCGGGGACCCGCAAGGGTTCGAACGCCCGCTCATCACCGCGGTTCGAACAGGCGATATCCCCATCCACGTATGCCGCTTCATAAATGAAGCGTGAACTCAGGCCTACCTGCTGCAATGCCGTCAGCATCGCCGGGCTGCAGCCGCGCAACGGCTGCGCCTGCAGCAGGTCGACCCCTTCGCGCAACTGGCCGAACACCTGCTCGAGGCGCTCGAGAAAGCGCTCGCCCTGGGCATTCATCTGTGCGCTCTCGCTTTGCTTCATCTGTTGCAGGGCAATGCCGATGCTGGCAGAGAGCAACAGTGCCGCGCTGGCCAGTGCTGCCAATGTGGCCAGCATCCAGGGACGGTAAAAAATTTGGCGCATCAAGGCGATGAAGGCTGACATCGAGGGCATCCAGTTGATAACTAAGGTATAGCAACTGAATCAGGAATCACCTCGCCGTTTGGCGTTTCGCTACAATTGCCGGGGCCTGTTGTAGGAGCGGCCTTGTGTCGCGATAGGGCCGCAAAGCGGCCCCGGCAGTTTGTGCTGGAACCAAGATCCTGGGGCTGCTGTGCAGCCCGTCGCGACACAAGGCCGCTCCTACACAAGAGCCCGTCCCACCTTGGCAGCTCAACGCATCCGGTTGAGCACCTGCAGCATCGCCGCCGTCTGCGCATCCGGCATGCCATCGAAGCGCTGCGGGCGGAAACGCATCTGGAACGCGGCGATCACATGGCGGGTGGCAACATCCAGTACCCCGGTCTGCTCGATCGCATAGCCAAACCGCGCCAGCTCCTGCTGATACCAGCCAACGCTCGGCGGGTTGACGCTGAAATAGGCTTGCTGCCGTGCCACGGCATTTGCATCCGGCCAGACACCCAATCCGGCGTCGGCCAGGCGCTTCCACGGGAACAGCGGCCCCGGGTCAAGCTTGCGCAGCGGCGCGATATCGCTGTGGCCAATGATGTGCCGTGGCTCGATGTTGTTGCGTTTGACGATGTCCTTGAGCAGCGCGATCAGCGACTGGACCTGCGCTTCGCTGTAAGGGTGCCAGACCCGGCCATTCGGCGTATCGGTGAAGCCCGGGTTGACGATTTCGATACCGATGGACGAGGAGTTCAGCCAGGTCCGACCCTGCCACTGGCTATCACCGGCATGCCAGGCGCGGCGGTTTTCATCCACCAGCTGATACACCGTCGCCGGGCCGTCGCCAATCAGGTAGTGGCTGCTGACTTCGCCATGGGTCAGCAACGCCAGGGAACGCTCCAGCGAAGCATTGGTGTAATGCAAGACCACGAACTGGATGCGGTTGTCCTGGTTGACCGAAGGGTGGCTACGGTCGATGCGCAGGCCTGTCGAGCAACCGGCGACAGACAACAGCAGGAAGGAAATCAGGGTTTTTTTAAGCGTGGAAAGCACGTCAGTAGCCTCAGCGTATGAGCGCTACAGTATAACGTGCTCCCCAAGGGCCGTGCTTGCCGCGAGTCAGCGGCTGCCGGCTACGCCTGCTCGACGCGGTTGCGCCCCGACTCCTTGGCCCGGTACAGCGCCGCATCGGCGCGCTTGAGTACCTGGTCGCCGCGCTCGCCGGAACGGAATGCACCCAGGCCGATGGATGTGGTGATCACCACCCGTTCGCCCTTGAAGTGGAACGGGCACGCCTCGACCGTGGCCCGTAGCACCTCGGCTATCTGGGCAGCGGCGGCCGGCGAGGTCTGCGGCAGCAACAGGACAAACTCCTCGCCGCCGAAGCGGGCGATGAAGTCACCGCTGCGCAGGCGCTTGCGCAACTGGTCGGCGACGATCTTCAGTACCTTGTCCCCGGCCAGGTGCCCATAGCTGTCGTTGATACGCTTGAAATGGTCCAGGTCGAGGATCGCCATCGCCAGATGGCCGCCATGTGCCTGCCATTCGAGCATTTCGCGCTCGACCCGCTCGCTCCAGGCCGCACGGTTGGGCAAACCGGTGAGGGGGTCGAGCAAGGCCTTCTGGCGCTGCTCTTCAAGGTGCTCGCGGTAGCCGAGCGCCTCCTGCTCCATGTTCGCCACCCGCTCCGACAGCCCTTGCAGGCGCCCAGCCAGCTCCTGCTCGCGGCGATCACGCTCATGCTTGTGCTCGTCCATGGTCACCAACAGGCCTTCCAGGCGGTTTTCCAGGATGTGCTTGAGGCTGTCGACGTCGGCGGCACCTTGCACACTGCTCTGCAGCCCGTCGACGTGCTCACGCAGCTGGGTATCCAGCTCGCGGGCGGCCGAGCTGTTGTCGGCGTGACCGGCGCTGGCCTCGTGCAGGTGGCTCTGGAAACCTTCCAGGCGTTCGTTGAGCTGCTGCAGGTAGGTTTCGAATTCGTGCTGGCCGCTGTCGGTGATCGCCAGCATGAGCACAGCCAGGTCATCCAGCACCGGGATCAGCTCATACCAATTCAAGCCGCGGGCGACCCGTTCACGCATCTCGAGCGCCTGGGCCTTGTGTCGCTCCGGCAGGCTGAGGTCATCGAGCAGGCCGATCAGGGTGTGCTCGATGTGCTCGGCAACCTGGCTGTAGGGCGGCTCCACCGCGTAGGGCAGGGCATAGGGGCCGTCTTCGCCGAAGGTTTCTTCGAGTGTTTGCGCCGGTCCTGCTTCAGCCGGAGGCTCGCTGGCGACAGCTTCCGGTGCCGGCACATCGTCCGGTAGCGGCTGCGGCAGCGGGGCTGGTGACAGTTCGGCCGTTTCGATCAGCGCCGGGCCAGGTGTCTCCAGCGCGGGCTCTGGCACTACGGGCGCCTCGACAACAGATGCTGATGAGGCTGGCAGCGGCTGCAGCGCGTCCACATCGTCGGGCTGCGGAGCACCGACGTTGGCCGGTGCTGCCAAGGGCTGCGCCTCGGCAACCGGCAGCGTCAGCGGCACAAGCGCTGGCTCGCCTTGCGCGTCATCCTCGCGGCTGCCGAACAAGCGCTGCAAGAAGCCGGGTCGGGCGTCCTCCCCCGACCTGCCCAGGGCTGACAGCGCGCGGCCCTGCAAGCCGCTCAACTCGCCCAGCAACGGTGGCAGGTCGCGTGACTGGGCCACGCCACCGTCGAGCTTCTTCGCCAGCTTTTTCAACGGCCGCGACACATCGTTCGGCAATGGCAGGCCTTGCAGTTGGTCGACCAGCGCGGTCAGCGCATCGCTGACCTGATTCATGCGAGCTTCCCGGCGCTGTTCGGAGTCCAGCACCGCCTTCTCAAGACGCGGAATCAGCCCGGCAAGGCCAGCGTCCATGTTGTCGCTGCGGATAACCTCGCGCATTTCCTTCATGCACTGGTCCACCACCTTGTCACTGCCTTCGGCAGCCAGGGTGCTGCGTACCAGGCCGCGACGCAGCAGGTCGAGACGGGCGTCCCAACGGCGCTCGAGCTTTTCCTGCTGCTCGATGCTTTTCAGGTATTTTTCTTTCCAGCGCTCAGCGTCTTCAGTCATGCCCGGGTCCGCAAACGGTGATGGCAATTAGCTCAGGACCGGCAGCGTATCCACAGTCAATGCATCAGGCAATCGAATCTCGACAGCAACGGGAAGGTGGTCGGAAATTGGCTGCGCCAGCACCTCGACACGCTCCAGCGTGAGGCTTGGGCTGAGCAGGATGTGGTCCAGGCAACGCTGTGGACGCCAGCTGGGGAAGGTGGCCTCGACTTGTGGGGCAATCAGGCCCAGGTCGCGCAACGGCGAGTGCTCCAGCAGGTCGGTGGCATGGGTATTCATGTCGCCCATCAGCACCTGGTGGCGGTAACCGCCAATCAGCTCGCGGATGTAACCCAGTTGCAGGGCGCGGGTCTTGGCGCCGAGGGCCAGGTGCATCATCACCACGATCAGCGCATCTTCGCCCTCGCCAAAGCGCACCAGAATCGCACCACGCCCAGCCGGGCCGGGCAATGGGTGATCCTCGAGCAGTTGTGGCTTCAGGCGGCTGAGCACGCCATTGCTGTGCTGGGCAAAACGCCCAAGGTTGCGGTTGAGTTGCTGGTACCAGTAGGGGAAGGCACCCAGGTGGGCAAGGTGCTCGACCTGGTTGACATAGCCCGAGCGCAGGCTGCCGCCATCGGCCTCCTGCAAGGCCACCAGGTCGAAGTCGCCCAGCAGTTGGCCAATCTTCTGCAGGTTGCCTGCACGCCCGTTGTGCGGCAGCAGGTGCTGCCAGCTGCGGGTCACGTAATGCCGGTAGCGCTCGGTGCTGATGCCCACCTGGATGTTGAAACTGAGCAGCCGCAGACGACCATCCTCGGGCAGGCCAGGGGCGTGCAGGTGATGCTCGTTGACCTGCGGCTGGTGCAGGCCAATGCCACGCGCGGTTCTGAAGCGGCGCATGGGTTACGCCGCTTACTTAGCGGCGCGCTCCTTGGCGATCAGCTGGTCGGCAACGTTCAGTACGCCTTCCGGCCCGCCGGCGGTACCCAGGTCGAAGCGGTACTTGCCGTTGACCACCATGCTCGGTACGCCGGTGATCTCGTACTTTTTCGCCAGTTCCTTGGCCTGGTTGACCTGGCCCTTGATGGCGAACGAATTGAAGGTGGCGAGGAACTTGTCCTTGTCCACGCCCTGAGTGGCGAGGAAGTCGGCCATGTCCTGCGGGTCGGTCAGGCGCTTTTTCTGGTTCTGGATGGCATCGAACACCGCGGCGTGTACCTTCTGCTCGACGCCCATGGCTTCGAGGGTTAGGAACATCTGGCCGTGGGCGTCCCATGGGCCACCGAACATGGCTGGTACGCGCTTGAAGTTGACGTCCTTGGGCAGTTTTTCGACCCACGGGTTGATGGTCGGCTCGAAGTGGTAGCAGTGTGGGCAGCCGTACCAGAACAGCTCGACCACTTCGATCTTGCCAGGCACGGAAACCGGAACAGGGTTGCTCAGCTCGAGGTATTCCTTGCCGGCGACAGGCTCGGCGGCCTGGACGGCAGTCATACCGAATACGCTGGCAGCGACCAGCGCGGCGCTGAGAATCAGTTTACGCATGCTTTACTCCTGGGCAGTCATTGGTCGCCACGACGCGACCTGCACTGAGACAGGCCGGGAAGGGGCCGAGTTCTGTAGTGTAACGGCTGCGGACGGAAAAAAGGGCGGTCCGGCCGCCCTTTCATCATTGGCCTACAACATTAACTGAAGGTTAATGCACCGCCTGTGATGGCCCTATCGCCGGCAAGCCGGCTCCCACCTCGAGCGCATCGACCTCAAGCCATATGCAGCATCTATGGGAGCTGGCTTGCCGGCGATAGGGCCATCACAGGCGGCCGAAGGGCCTCAGTGCAGGCCCTGGATGTAGCTGGCCAGCGCCTCGATGTCGTGGTTGCTCAGCTTGCCGGCGATGGTGCGCATGGTCATGGCATCGCCATCGTTGGTGCGGTTGCCTTCGCGGAAGTCGGTGAGCTGCTTGGTCACGTACTGTGCATGCTGCCCGCCCAGGTGCGGGAAGCCGGCCAGGGCGATACCCGCGCCGTTCGGCGAGTGACAGCCGGTGCAGGCAGGCATGCCCTTTTCCAGGTCGCCGCCGTTGAACAGCGCCCGGCCACGTTCGACCAGCTTGGGATCGGCCGCGCCCACGCTGCCTTTCTGGCTGGAGAAGTAGGCGGCGATATCGGCCAGGTCCTGGTCGCTGAATGCGGCCAGCATGCCGGTCATCTCCAGTACGGTACGCTTGCCCGACTTGATATCGTGCAATTGTTTTTCGAGATAGCGCTGGCCTTGGCCGGCCAGTTTCGGGAAGTTCGGTGCCAGGCTGTTGCCGTCGGGGTTGTGGCAGGCGCCACAGACGGCCGTCTTGGCCTGGCCGGCGGCGGCATCGCCTTTGACGGGTTGCGCAGCAGTGGCCGCACCTGCGACACCCAAGGTCAACAGCAGACTCACGACTAGTTTGTTCATCAGCTAATCCAACACGGCTAAGGGTGAAATGTTATGTATCGGGACTGCCACTCATCCAAAGGATGACCAAACGGTAGTCCTCGGCACTGCAGTCCATGCACAATCCACGCGGCGGCATAGCCTTGAAACCCTGGGTCACGTGCTTCACCAGTACATCCATGCCTTGCGCCAGCCTTGGCTCCCATGCTGCCCGGTCACCCTGCCTGGGTGCCTGTGGCAACTGCCCGGTGTGACAGGCCGCACACGTGCGGTTGTACAACACCTCGGGATCCTGTGTAGCCTGTGCGCTGAAAAACGGCAGGAACATACCGACAGCAAGCAGCCATTTCGCCATGCGGAACGACCTTCAGGGTTGGGGGCCGCGCTGCGTTCTGTTGCGCGAGCTATTGTTCGACACCCCATGCCCGTTCTCCTTCGCCGGGAGAATGAGCACACAAAAACTGGGGCATTATATACTTCCGCCATCCAAACGGAAACGACACCGCTTGCCAGGCTCGGGCCTATAGAGTCAGGCAACACCCACATCGGATATCCCATGCAAGTCAAGAACCCCATCCTCGGCCTCTGCCAGAAAGCCAAATTCGCCCTCAGCGCTGCCAAGGTCGAACAATGCCCGGACGACCAGGGTTACGAGGTGGCTTTCGCCGGCCGCTCCAACGCCGGCAAATCCAGCGCCCTCAACACCCTGACTCATGCCAGCCTGGCGCGCACCTCGAAAACCCCCGGGCGCACCCAGCTGTTGAATTTCTTCAGTCTGGACGATGAACGGCGTTTGGTCGACCTGCCAGGCTACGGTTATGCAAAAGTCCCGATTCCGCTCAAGCAGCACTGGCAGAAACACTTGGAAGCCTACCTGGGCAGCCGGGAGTGCCTGCGTGGCGTGATCCTGATGATGGACGTGCGCCACCCGATGACCGACTTCGACAAGATGATGCTCGACTGGGCCAAGGCCAGCAGCATGCCGATGCACATCCTGCTGACCAAGGCCGACAAGCTGACCCACGGCGCGGGCAAGAACACTCTGCTCAAGGTGCAGTCGGAAATCCGCAAGGGTTGGGGCGACGGCGTGACCATCCAGCTGTTCTCGGCGCCCAAGCGCCTGGGCGTGGAAGAGGCCTACCGAGTGCTGGCGGACTGGATGGAGCTGGAAGACAAGCCAGTCATTTGAAGGTTTGCTCGTAACCTGTGGGAGCGGGTTTACCCGCGAATGCGGCGGTGCATCCGACATCGCATTCGCGGGTAAACCCGCTCCCACAGGGCTCTCTATTAGCCATAAGTCAAATTCCGGGCAAAAAAAACCCCGGACTTCGTATGGGGAGGGGGAAGTTCGGGGTCCAAGTCCGGACCGCTAGGGCGGGGTCCAGATATCTGCCAACACTTAACACAACATAGGAGCATCGAAAGGCTTCACCAGCCATTCAGTTACTCTGAGTTCCGCTTCACCGGTTTAGTTCCAAAGCCCTGAAAACTATTTGCGATAGTTTCATGAAACCTCAGCACCACTGGCACTGAGCAGTGCCAGGATCCGCATCCCTACATCACGGATCCTACACAGCTTTCCCCGCCCGATCAGTGAGCTTCGTCCCAATTCGCACCAATTCCTGCCTCGACCAGCAGCGGTACATCCAGCTGCGCGGCCTTGCTCATGTGCTGGCGAATTTCATCTTTCACCTGCTCCACCAGGTCCTCGCGCACTTCCAGCACCAGTTCGTCGTGTACCTGCAGGATCACCCGGGCGTCCAGCCCGCTCGCGCTCAGCCAGTTATCCACATTGACCATGGCCCGCTTGATGATATCGGCCGCAGTGCCCTGCATCGGGGCGTTGATCGCCGTGCGCTCGGCGCCTTTGCGCAGGGCCGGGTTCTTGGCATTGATATCCGGCAGGTACAGGCGGCGACCGAACAGGGTTTCGACAAAGCCTTGCTCCGCCGCCTGGGCGCGGGTGCGCTCCATGTAGGCCAGCACGCCCGGGTAGCGGGCGAAGTAGCGGTCGATGTAATCCTGCGACTGCTTGCGGTCGACGCCGATCTGCTTGGCCAGGCCAAAGGCGCTCATGCCGTAGATCAGGCCGAAGTTGATGGCCTTGGCACTGCGGCGCTGGTCGGTGGTGACGTCTTCCAGGGCTACGCCGAATACTTCCGCCGCCGTGGCGCGGTGCACGTCCAGGTCGTTGCGGAAGGCATGCAGCAAGCCTTCGTCCTTGGCCAGGTGGGCCATGATGCGCAACTCGATCTGCGAGTAGTCCGCCGCCAGCAGCTTGTAGCCCGGGCTGGCGACGAAGGCCTGACGGATGCGCCGGCCTTCGGCAGTGCGGATCGGGATGTTCTGCAGGTTCGGGTCGCTGGACGACAGCCGGCCGGTGGCCGCTACCGCCTGCTGGTAGGAGGTGTGGATACGCCCGGTGCGCGGGTTGATCTGCCCCGGCAGCTTGTCGGTGTAGGTGCTCTTGAGCTTGCTCAGGCTGCGGTACTGCATCAGTACCTCCGGCAGCGGGTAGCCTTGCTCGGCCAGTTCGTCGAGCACCGCTTCTGCCGTGGATGGCTGGCCCTTGGTGGTCTTGCTCAGCACCGGCATGCCCAGCTTGTCGTAGAGGATCGCGCCCAGCTGCTTGGGCGAGCCGAGGTTGAACTCCTCACCGGCCAGCTCATAGGCGCGCTGCTCCAGCTCGGCCATCTTCACCCCCAGCTCACCGCTCTGCACCTGCAGCAGCGCGGCATCGACCAGCGCCCCCTGGCGCTCGATCTTGGCCAGCACCGGCACCAGCGGCATCTCGATGTCCATCAGCACCGGCTGCACGCTCGGCGTCTGCGCCAGGCGCGCCTGCAGCGCTTGGTGCAGGCGCAGGGTGATGTCGGCGTCTTCGGCAGCGTAGGGGCCGGCCTTGTCCAGGTGGATCTGGTTGAAGGTCAGCTGCTTGGCGCCCTTGCCGGCGATGTCCTCGAAGGCGATGGTGGTGTGGTCGAGGTACTTCAGTGCCAGGCTGTCCATGTCGTGACGGGTGGCGGTGGAGTTCAGCACGTACGACTCGAGCATGGTGTCGTAGGCAACGCCGCGCATTTCGATGGCGGGCGAGCCATTGGCGAGGATGTTGATGTCGTACTTGGCGTTCTGCCCGACCTTGGCCTTGGCCGGGTCTTCCAGCAGCGGCTTCAGCGCCAGCAGCACGGCGGCGCGGTCCAGCTGGACCGGCGCGCCTTCATAGTCGTGGGCCAGCGGCACATAGGCCGCTTCATGCGGCTCGACGGCGAACGACAGGCCGACAAGCTGCGCCTGCTGTGCGTCCAGGCCAGTGGTCTCGGTGTCGAAGGCAAACAGTGGCGCCTGACGCAGCTTCTCCAGCCAGAAGTCGAAACGTTGCTGGTCGAGAATGGTTTCGTACCTGGGCTCGGTCTTGGCCACCGGCTCCGCGATCGGCGCGATGTCGTCACCGGCCTTGGCAGCGTCACGCTGCACCTCGGCGACCCAGCTCTTGAATTCCATCTCGGTGTACAGCGCCAGCAACGCGTCGCGATCAGGTTCGCCGCACACCAGGGCATCTACTTCGATATCCAGGGGCACGTCGACCTTGATGGTAGCCAGCTCATAAGACAGGAACGCCGCGTCGCGGTGCTCTTCCAGCTTGGCCGGCAGGGTCTTGGCGCCGCGAATGGCCAGCGTCGGGACCTTGTCCAGGTTGGCGTACAGGTCGCTGAGGCCGCCGCCGATACCGGTCAGCAGGCCCACCGCGGTTTTTTCGCCCACGCCCGGCACACCGGGGATGTTGTCGACCTTGTCGCCCATCAGCGCCAGGAAGTCGATGATATGTTCCGGCCCGACGCCAAATTTCTCGTGCACGCCAGCCACGTCCAGCACGCTTCCGGTCATGGTGTTGACCAAGGTAATGTGCCCGTCCACCAGCTGCGCCATGTCCTTGTCACCGGTCGAGATGATCACCGGGCGGCCCAGCGCGGCGCTGCTGCGCGCCAGGGTGCCGATCACGTCGTCGGCCTCGACCCCCTCGACGCACAGCAGCGGGTAGCCCAGCGCCTTGACGCTGGCGTGCAGCGGCTCGATCTGCACCCGCAGGTCGTCCGGCATGCTTGGGCGGTTGGCCTTGTATTCGGCGAACATGGCATCGCGGAAGGTGCCACCCTTGGCGTCGAACACCACCGCGAACAGGCTGTCGGGGTATTGCTTGCGCAGGCTCTTGAGCATGTTCAGCACCCCCTTCACCGCGCCGGTCGGCATGCCCTTGGAGGTAGTCAACGGCGGCAGCGCGTGGAAGGCGCGGTACAGGTACGAGGAACCGTCCACCAGGACGAGGGGCGCTTGGCTCATGAGCAGAATCAACCTTTTCGACGGGTCCGGCGCTAGAATAGCCAGAATCATTGACGACAAAGGGACAAGGTTATCATGCGTACACTCAATCGCCTGTTACTGCTCGGTCTGTTGGCCACCATGCCTGTCGTCACCCTGGCGGCGGACGACGCCCCCTCGGCCGATCCCGAGGTGACCATTCGCACGGAAGGCGACAAAACCATCCAGGAGTACCGGCAGAACGGGTTCCTGTATGCGATCAAGATCACGCCGAAAAACGGCAAGCCTTATTTCCTGGTACGCGCCGATGGCTCTGATGGCAATTTCATTCGATCCGACCAGCCGGACATGCTGATTCCCTCCTGGAAGATCTTCGAGTGGTAATCTGACGCGCACCGTTCACATCAACCCGGCACTTCCCGGCGGAAGTGCCCGTATGGGCAATTTTTCATCATGTCAGTCTTCACCCCCGTGACCCGGCCTGAGCTGGAAACCTTTCTGGCGCCGTACGCGCTGGGTCGTCTGCTCGACTTCCAGGGCATCGCCGCCGGCACAGAGAACAGCAATTTCTTCGTCAGCCTCGAACAGGGGGAGTTCGTCCTGACGCTGATCGAGCGCGGGCCCAGCGAGGACATGCCGTTCTTCATCGAGCTGCTGGACACTTTGCACGCAGCCGACATGCCGGTGCCCTATGCCATACGCGACCGCGACGGCAATGGCCTGCGCGAGCTGTGCGGCAAGCCGGCGCTGCTGCAGCCACGGCTGTCGGGCAAGCACATCAAGGCACCGAACGCCCAGCACTGCGCCCAGGTCGGCGAGCTGCTGGCGCACATTCACCTGGCTACCCGCGAGCACATCATCGAGCGCCGCACCGACCGCGGCCTGGACTGGATGCTGGCCTCGGGTGCCGAGCTGCTGCCGCGCCTTACCGCCGAGCAAGCCGCGCTGCTGCAGCCGGCGCTGGATGAAATCAGCGCGCACAAGGCACAGATCCTGGCCCTGCCACGGGCCAACCTGCACGCCGACCTGTTCCGCGACAACGTGATGTTCGAAGGCACCCACCTGACCGGTGTGATCGACTTCTACAACGCCTGTTCCGGGCCGATGCTGTATGACATCGCCATCACCGTGAACGACTGGTGCCTGGATGAACACGGCGCGATCGATGTGCCACGCGCCCAGGCATTGCTGGCGGCCTATGCGGCGCTGCGGCCGTTCACCGCGGCCGAAGCCGAGCTGTGGCCGGAGATGTTGCGGGTAGGCTGCGTGCGCTTCTGGCTGTCGCGCCTGATTGCAGCGGAATCGTTTGCCGGGATGGATGTGATGATCCACGACCCGAGCGAGTTCGAAGTGCGTTTGGCGCAGCGTCAGCAGGTGGCTTTGCACCTGCCGTTCGCCCTCTAGAGCGTGTCTGCTTCTTCGCGGGTAAACCCGCTCCCACACAGGCGTGAGGCTGGCGCTATCCCTGTGGGAGCGGGTTTACCCGCGAAGAGGCCGGTCCAGGCTTACAACTGCTCCAGGCACCCAACCAGGTCGCCACCCAGCTTCTCCAGCAAGCGCTCATAGCCCTTGCCATCCACCGGGTCGGTACCGCCCAGGGCATCCAGCTCGGCCAGGCGCACCGGCAGCCCGGCGGTCAAGGTCTCGGCCAGCCGCGGCCGCAGCGGCGGTTCGCTGAACACACAGGTCTTGCCCACTTCCTGCAGGCGCTTGCGCATGGCTGCCACGTGCTGCGCACCCGGCTGCACCTCGGACGCCACGCTGAACACTCCGGTGTGCTTCAGGCCATACTCGGCCTCGAAGTAGTCGAACGCTTCGTGGAACACGAAGTAAGGCTTGCCGGCAATCCCGGCCACCCGCGCCTTGATCCGTCCATCCAGTGCGTCCAGGCGTTCGTCGAAGGTCTTGAGGTTGCTCTGGTAGCGCGCCGCATTGGCCGGATCGATCTGCGCCAGGTCAGCCGCCATTTTCGCTGCAATCACCCGCGCGTTGACCGACGATAGCCACAAGTGCGCGTCCAGGCTGCCCGGGCGGTGGTCATGATCATGGTCGTCGTGGTCTTCTTCCTCGTGGGAATGGCTGTCCTCGCCAAAATGCCGCAGCTTCATGCCCGGTAGCGCCTGCACGGCCACCGTGGCCTTGCTGCGATTGCCCAGTACCCGCGGCAGGAAGCCCTCCATGTCCGGGCCGATCCAGTACAGCAGGTCGGCATCGCCCACCCGCCGTACGTCGGACGGGCGCAACGCGTAGTGGTGCGGCGACGCACCCGGCGGCAGCAATACCTCGGGGTTGCCAACACCATCCTGCACGGCGGCGGCAATCTGCTGCAGCGGTTTGATACTGGTCAGCACGCGCACGTCGGCCTGGGCGGAAAATGCGATGAAAGCGACAAAAAGGACTAGGAATCGGGACACGGTGAATACTCGAGTCGTCAGAAACAGGTAACATAATAACGTCTCCATCCAGAACCGTCGCTGCCCATGTCCATCACGCCGCTGGCCAACCGTCCTCACGATCATTCCCATTGCGTACACAGCGCACTGGCTGAAGCCGACGCCTTGTGCACCCGCCAGGGCCTGCGCCTGACCGCGCTGCGCCGTCGAGTGCTGGAACTGGTGTGGCAAAGCCACAAGCCGCTGGGCGCCTACGATATCCTCGCCGTGCTCAGTGAGCAGGACGGCCGCCGCGCCGCGCCCCCCACGGTGTACCGTGCGCTGGACTTCCTGCTGGAAAACGGCCTGGTGCACCGCATCGCCTCGCTCAACGCCTTCATCGGCTGCAGCCACCCGGAACACCTGCACCAGGGGCAGTTCCTGATCTGCCGGGCCTGCCATGTGGCCATCGAACTGGAACAGGACAGTATCAGCGACGCCATCATCAGCAGCGCCAAGGGCGTGGGCTTCACGGTCGAGACCCAGACGGTGGAAGTGGTCGGTCTGTGCAGCAATTGCCGGAGCGCGGCATGAGCGATGCACTGATCCGCCTGGAGCAGGTCGGTGTCACCTTCGGTGGCGAGGCGGTGCTCGACAGCATCGACCTGTCGGTCGCACCTGGCCAGATCGTCACCCTGATCGGCCCGAACGGCGCGGGCAAGACCACCCTGGTGCGCGCCGTGCTCGGCCTGCTCAAGCCGCACCGCGGCAAGGTATGGCGCAAGCCGAAACTGCGCATTGGCTACATGCCGCAAAAGATCCAGGTCGATGCCACGCTGCCGCTGTCGGTGTTGCGCTTCCTGCGCCTGGTGCCCGGTGTAGACCGCGCGGCAGCCTTGTCGGCGTTGCAGGAAGTGGGTGCCGAGCCGGTCATCGACAGCCCGATCCAGACCATTTCCGGCGGCGAGATGCAGCGCGTGCTGCTGGCCCGTGCCCTGCTGCGCGAACCCCAGCTACTGGTGCTCGACGAGCCGGTGCAGGGCGTAGACGTGGTCGGCCAGACCGAGCTGTACAACCTCATTACCCGCCTGCGTGACCGCCACGGCTGCGGCGTGCTGATGGTTTCCCACGACTTGCACCTGGTGATGAGCGCCACCGACCAGGTGGTGTGCCTGAACCGCCACGTGTGCTGCTCGGGCCACCCCGAGCAGGTCAGCGGCGACCCGGCGTTCGTCGAGCTGTTCGGCCAGACCGCCGCACCCAGCCTGGCCATCTACCACCACCATCACGACCACAGCCACGACCTGCACGGCTCGGTGGTCGCCCCTGGCACCCATGTTCACGGAGCGCACTGCAAGCATGGCTGATTTTCTTCTCTACGCCCTGCTTGCCGGTTTGTCCCTGGCGCTGGTGGCCGGCCCACTGGGATCCTTCGTGGTGTGGCGGCGCATGGCCTATTTTGGCGACACCCTGTCCCACGCCGCCCTGCTCGGCGTGGCCCTGGGCTTTGCCCTGGACGTCAGCCCGGCGCTGGCGGTAACCGTGGGCTGCCTGTTGCTGGCGATCTTGCTGGTGACCTTGCAGCAACGGCAACCGCTGGCCTCCGATACCCTGCTCGGCATACTCGCCCCCAGCACATTGTCGCTGGGCCTGGTGGTGCTGAGCTTCATGCATGATGTACGCATCGACCTGATGGCCTACCTGTTCGGCGACCTGCTGGCCATCAGCACCACCGACCTGGCCTGGATCCTCGGCGGCAGCGCGCTGGTGTTGCTGCTGCTCGCTGCGCTGTGGCGGCCGTTGCTGGCAGTCACCGTGCACGAAGAGCTGGCCATGGTCGAAGGCCTGCCGGTGGCCGGGCTGCGCATGGCGCTGATGCTGCTGATCGCGGTGGTGATTGCCGTGGCCATGAAGATCGTCGGCGTGCTGCTGATCACCTCGCTGCTGATCATTCCTGCCGCTGCGGCGCAACGTCACGCCCGCTCTCCCGAGCAGATGGCCCTGGGCGCCAGCCTGCTCGGCGTGACCGCGGTATGCGGTGGCCTGGCCATGTCCTGGTTCAAGGACACCCCCGCCGGCCCGTCGATCGTGGTCTGCGCGGCGGTGCTATTCTTGCTGAGCCTGGCCCTGCCAAAACGCTGAAAAACAGGGCGCATGAAGGCGCGCCCTGCAACCTTTTCGCACGTAAAGGGTCTGTAAGACTTGTTTTCGAGCGTGCGCACCTGGGTGTAGACTTGCTCGCTTTTTGCGCAAATAGAGAGTCGCAGGAATGAAGCCGTTCGCCTCCCGTTATCTGCTTGTTGCCGCGTTTTCCCTGTTCCTGGCTGCGTGTTCCAGCGCGCCGGTCGAACAGGCCACCGCACCTGCCCAAGCCGATGCCTGGCAGCAGTTGCAACAGAACATCGCCAGCAACGAGCTGGCCACCGCCGAAGACCAGCTGGCAGCCCTGCAGG
Source organism: Pseudomonas sp. B5(2017) (assembly GCF_002112825.1). NCBI lineage: Bacteria > Pseudomonadati > Pseudomonadota > Gammaproteobacteria > Pseudomonadales > Pseudomonadaceae > Pseudomonas > Pseudomonas sp. B5(2017). The sequence continues at coordinate 34,731 of NZ_NEIR01000020.1, read as the reverse complement.
CCCAGGCGCCGGACGACGCGCGCCTGGAGCAATACCAGCGCCAGCTTGCCGAAGCCTACCTGCAACGCAGCCAGATCTTCCTGCAGAAGGGTGATGTGAACGCTGCCGCCACCGCCTTGGCCCGTGCCCGCGCGCTGATGCCGCAGGCCCCGGCAGTGACTGGTGGCGATACCGTGACCCAGGCGCGCAAAGCCGAGCTGGAGAAGGCTGAAGCGGCGTTGAAAGCGGCCGAGGCCAAGCCCAAGGCGCGCATCATCGACCCGGCTGCACCGAGCACCGTCGTGGCCTTGAAGACTACCGACAGCCGCGCCATGCGTCGCCAGCTGGATGACATTGCCGCCGATGTGGTGAGCTACCAGTGCGACGTGGTGTTCCAGGTGCCGCGCACCGAGGATGCGCCTTGGCTGAAGACCTTGCTGGAGAAGCGCGTGCGCAAGATCGACAGCGGGTTCGAGCTGAAGCAGAAGCACGAGATTCAGCGGTCGCTGCCGGCGCAGGTGGTCCTGGTTCCGCATCAGCGTTAAGAATCTGGGGGCGCTGCGCGCCCCTTTCGCGACACAAGGCCGCTCCTACAAGGGAATGCGATCTCCTGTAGGAGCGGCCTTGTGTCGCGATGGGCTGCAAAGCAGCCCCTTAGGCAGGCACAGCCTCCGCAGCCGCCTCCCGCTCCCACACCCGATGCCCTTCTACCGCTTTGACGAAGGCATCCACGGTCTTCTGCTCATCCCCCAGCAGCAACCCCTTGTCTTCTTTCAGCCCCAAGCTGCCCAAAAGCTCTTTGGTCAACACCATCGCCTTCAGGTGCTTGTAGCCCTCCAGCAGGAAATGCTTCGCCAACCCGCTGGCCGCCAGCGCATCGTTCGAAGCCTTGCCCCCAGGCACGACAATCCCATCGAACATGATCGATGGCATCCCCTCCATGGAAGCATCCACCGGCAGTTGCTTGCCGTCCGCAGCCTTCACCGGTGCTGAGGTCGGCCCCAGGAGCAATGGCCGGGCGCTGTGCGCTTCCAGGGCCTTGACCAACTTGTCCACGCTGGCAGCGTCTACGCCATCTGCTACCAGCACGGCAATCTTGCGCCCCTTGATGCCAACCGAACCCGGGTGGTTCATCTGGCTCAGGGCAGGCGACTGCGCAAGCTGGCTTCCCTTCACTTGAACAGTGCCCGCGCTCGGAGCAGGCAAACCGAGGTTGGCAGCAACCGCAGCCGCCAGCTTCAGGTCGATGTTGGCGAGAATCTCATTCACTTCCCGAGCACGGATCGTCTCCCGCTCCACCTTGCCCAGTTCAAAGCTGTAAGCCTTGATGATGTGCTGCTGCTCGGTCGGGCTCATGCTCTGGAAGAACAACCGCGCCTGCGAAAAATGGTCGCCGAACGAATCGCTGCGTTGGCGGATCTTGTGTGCATCGATACGCTCCTGGTAGGTCTCGAAGCCGCCATCCTGCGCGGCTGGTGGCGTTTCCTTCGGCCAGCCACCGTCGATGGAATTGGGCTCGTAGGATGCGCGACCTTTGTGAACCACATGCTGATGCAAGGCGTCACGCTGGTTGTTGTGGTTAGGAGCGACGGGGCGGTTGACGGGGATCTGGTGGAAGTTGGGCCCGCCCAGGCGGCTAAGCTGCGTGTCGGTGTAGGAGAACAGCCGCCCTTGCAGCAAGGGGTCGTTGGTAAAGTCGATACCAGGCACGATATGACCCGGGCAGAACGCCACCTGTTCCACTTCAGCAAAGAAGTTGTCCGGGTTGCGATTCAGGATCATCTTGCCCAAAGGTGTGACCGGCACCAGTTCTTCCGGGATTATCTTGGTCGGGTCCAGCAGGTCGAAATCAAATTTGTGCTCGTCGGCTTCCGGCACAATCTGCACACCCAATTCCCATTCAGGGTAATCGCCCGTCTCGATAGCTTCCCACAAGTCGCGACGCTGGAAATCAGCGTCCTTGCCTGCCAGCTTCTGCGCTTCGTCCCATAGCAAGGAGTGCACACCCTGGCGCGGCTTCCAGTGGAATTTGACGAAACTGGCTACGCCCTGGGCGTTGATCAGGCGGAAGGTATGCACCCCGAAACCTTCCATCATCCGCAAGCTGCGCGGGATAGCACGGTCCGACATCGCCCACATGACCATATGGGCCGACTCCGGTACCAGCGAGACGAAATCCCAAAAGGTGTCATGGGCCGAAGCGCCGGTCGGGATCTCGTTGTGCGGCTCTGGCTTTACTGCGTGGACGAAATCCGGGAATTTGATCGCATCCTGGATGAAAAACACCGGCATGTTGTTGCCCACCAGGTCGAAGTTGCCTTCATCGGTGTAGAACTTGACCGCAAAGCCCCTCACGTCACGCACGGTGTCGGCTGAGCCACGCGGGCCCTGTACCGTGGAAAATCGCACGAACACGGGCGTGATTTTCTCCGGGTCCTGCAGGAAGCCCGCCTTGGTCAGTTCGGCGTGGTTGCCATAGCTCTGGAAATAGCCATGCGCCCCCGTCCCTCGCGCATGCACGATGCGCTCAGGGATGCGTTCGTGGTCAAAGTGCGTGATCTTCTCGCGCATGATGAAATCTTCGAGAAGCGAGGGGCCTCGATCTCCGGCCTTCAGCGTGTTCTGGTTGTCGGCGATGCGCACCCCCTGGTTGGTGCGCAGCGCATGACCCGTGGCATCGCTACGGTCAGCCTCCAGGCTCTGTAACTTGGCGTTGGTGTTGGCCCGGTCCGGGGTCTGGGTGCCAGCGGCTTCGCTGTGCTTCGGCGCGTCCGTGTTCTTGCTGGGCATGGTCGGCTCTCCTCGTCAGTCTTCAGGCGTACCCGTTTCGGGCTTGTGCAAGTAGTGACCGGGAGGCTTTGCCGAGCGTTCAATCAGGATTACCGGTTGTCGCGATATGCCCGAAGGATTGGTGCATTACGAAATAAATGCTAAGAACAGCTATGGGAAAAGGCTAAAATGCGCGACCCCAGCCAACCGCTGACCCAAATTCCATGCGCCCCACAAGGTTCGCTACGTGATCGAGTTCCAACAGGTACACAAGACCTACCGCGTCGCCGGTAGGGAAATCCCCGCACTGAATCCGACCAGCCTGACCATCGAAGATGGCCAGGTGTTCGGCCTGATCGGCCATTCCGGCGCCGGCAAGAGCACCATGCTGCGCCTGATCAACCGCCTGGAAGAGCCTTCCGGTGGCAAGATCATCGTCGACGGCGAAGACGTTACCGCGTTCAACGCCAGCCAGCTGCGCGGTTTCCGCCAGCAGGTCGGGATGATTTTCCAGCACTTCAACCTGCTGGCCTCCAAGACCGTCGCCGACAACGTCGCCCTGCCACTGACCCTGGCCGGCGAGCTGTCGCGCAGCGAAATCGACAAGCGCGTGACCGAGCTGCTGGCCCGCGTCGGCCTTTCCGACCACGCCAGAAAGTACCCGGCGCAGCTGTCCGGTGGCCAGAAGCAGCGCGTCGGCATCGCCCGCGCCCTGTCCACCAACCCGAAGATCCTGCTGTGCGACGAGGCCACCAGCGCCCTCGACCCGCAAACCACCGCCTCGGTCCTGCAATTGCTGGCCGAAATCAACCGTGAGCTGAAGCTGACCATCGTGCTGATCACTCACGAAATGGACGTGATCCGCCGGGTCTGCGACCGCGTGGCAGTGATGGACGCCGGCCAGATCGTCGAGCAGGGCTCGGTGGCCGAGGTGTTCCTGCACCCGCAGCACCCCACCACCAAGCGCTTCGTCCAGGAAGACGAGCAGGTCGACGAAGGCGAGCAGCGGGACGACTTCGCCCATGTGCCGGGCCGTATCGTGCGCCTGACCTTCCAGGGCGATGCCACCTACGCGCCGCTGCTGGGCACCGTGGCCCGCGAAACCGGCGTGGACTACAGCATCCTCGCCGGGCGTATCGACCGCATCAAGGATGTCCCCTATGGCCAGCTCACCCTCGCCCTGATCGGCGGTGACATGGAAGCGGCGTTCGCCCGCTTCAAGGCAGCTGACGTACATATGGAGGTACTGCGTTGATGGACGCCCTGAATTTCTTTGCCAACGTCGACTGGGCCGAAATCTGGCTGGCCAGCGTCGACACCATGATCATGCTGTTCGGCTCGCTGTTCTTCACCGTGCTGCTCGGCCTGCCGCTGGGCGTGCTGCTGTTCCTGTGCGGGCCGAAACAGATGTTCGAGCAGAAGGGTGTGTATGCGCTGCTGTCGCTGATCGTCAATATCCTGCGCTCGCTGCCGTTCATCATCCTGCTGATCGTGATGATCCCGATCACCGTGCTGATCACCGGCACTTCGCTGGGCGTCGCCGGCGCCATTCCGCCGCTGGTGGTAGGTGCCACGCCGTTCTTCGCCCGCCTGGTGGAAACCGCCCTGCGTGAAGTGGACCGCGGCATCATCGAAGCCACCCAGTCGATGGGCGCCACCACCCGCCAGATCATCACCAGCGCACTGCTGCCGGAGGCCCGCCCGGGCATCTTCGCCGCCATTACCGTGACCGCCATCACCCTGGTGTCGTACACCGCCATGGCCGGTGTGGTCGGTGCCGGCGGCCTGGGCGACCTGGCCATCCGCTTCGGCTACCAGCGTTTCCAGACCGACGTGATGGTCGTCACCGTGGTGCTGTTGCTGGTACTGGTTCAAGTCCTGCAGAGCGTGGGCGACAAACTGGTCGTGCATTTTTCCCGTAAGTAACCCCAATGGGGTCGGCCCGGCCGACCCGTTCGGGGGCCGTCGCGGCCCTCACAAGGAGTGATCAATGAAGAAGCTGCTTGCTGTTGTCGCCGCTGTCGCGGCCTTCTCGGCCCACGCCGAGTCCCTGACCGTTGCTGCTACCCCAGTACCGCACGCCGAGATCCTCAACTTCGTCAAACCTGCACTGGCGAAAGAGGGCGTGGAGCTGAAGGTCAAGGAATTCACCGACTACATCCAGCCGAACGTGCAGGTGGCCGAAAAGCGCCTGGACGCCAACTTCTTCCAGCACCAGCCGTATCTGGATGAGTTCAACAAGGCCAAGGGCACCAACCTGGTGAGCGTTGCCGGCGTGCACATCGAGCCGCTGGGCGTGTACTCGACCAAGATCAAGAAGCTGGACGAGCTGTCCTCCGGCGCCACCGTGGTCATCCCCAACGACGCCACCAACGGCGGCCGCGCGCTGCTGCTGCTGGACAAGGCCGGTGTGATCAAGCTGAAGGACAACAAGAACATCCTGTCCACCGTGAAGGATGTTGCCGAGAACCCGAAAAGCCTGAAGTTCCGTGAGCTGGAAGCAGCCACCATCCCGCGCGTGCTGACCCAGGTCGATGCTGCCCTGATCAACACCAACTACGCGCTGGAAGCCAAGCTGAACCCGGAGAAAGACGCTCTGGTCATCGAAGGCAGCGACTCGCCTTACGTGAACATCCTGGTTGCCCGCCCGGACAACAAGGACTCGGACGCCATGAAAAAGCTGGCTGCTGCGCTGCACTCGCCTGAGGTGAAGCAGTTCATCAACGAGAAGTACAAAGGCGCTGTGGTTCCGGCGTTCTGATCCGAAACCCCCGGGGCCGCTTTGCGGCCCATTCGCGACGCAAGGCCGCTCCTACATGGGATCGCATTCCCCTGTAGGAGCGGCCTTGTGTCGCGATAGGCCTGCGCAGCAGGCCCAAAAATCTCAATCCCGCTTCACAAGCCCGGGCAACTGCGCCACCAGCTTCTGGTTGTTGAACGGCGCCCGAATGAACCCGCGCTGACGCCCATCCGGCCCCACAACCGCCAGGTTGCCGCTGTGATCCACGGTATACCCCGGCTTGCTGGTATCGGCCGGAATGAACGGAATGCTCAAGGCATTGGCCAGCTTCTGGGTATCCTCGATCGACCCTGCCACCCCGACGAAATCCTTGTCGAAATAACCCAGGTACTGCTTCAGCTGGTTCGGCGTGTCGCGGTTCGGGTCAACGCTCACCAGCACCACCTGCAGCCGGTCGACGGCCTCCTTGGGCAGCTCGCTCTTCACCTGGCGCAGCTGGGCCAGGGTGGTCGGGCAGATGTCCGGGCAGTAGGTGTAGCCGAAGAACAGCAGCGACCATTTGCCCTTCAGGTCATCCAGTTGCACCGGCTGGCCGTCCTGGTTGGTCATGGTCACGTCGGCCACGGTACGGCTCTGCGGCAGCAGGATGATGCCGGCATCGATCAGCTCGGTGGGGTTGGGCTGGTCGCGGCCATTGAGCACCTTGTTGACGGTCAGGCCCAGGATCAACGCGACCAGGGCAACGAGGATGAAGACGGTTTTCTGGGTTCGGGTCATAGGTTCAGCAACAGATAGTGGTCGAGGAGCAACGCGATGAACAGCGCGAACAGGTAGCCGATAGAGTACTTGAAGGTGCCGATCGCTGCGTGCGGCCGGCTGCCACGGTACAACACCCAGGCCCATTGCAGGAAGCGCAGGCCCAGCACCAGGGCGCAGGCCAGGTACAGCGGGCCGCTCATGTGGATGGCGTACGGCAGCAGGCTTACCGCCAGCAATACCAGGGTGTACAGCAGGATATGCAGCTTGGTGTAGCGCTCGCCGTGGGTCACCGGCAGCATCGGGATATCGGCCTTGGCGTATTCCTCCTTGCGGTGGATGGCCAAGGCCCAGAAATGTGGTGGGGTCCAGGCGAAGATGATCAGCACCAGCAACAGGGGCTCGGCGCTGACATGGCCGCTGACCGCCACCCAGCCCAGCAACGGCGGGGCGGCGCCAGCCAAGCCGCCGATGACAATGTTCTGCGGCGTGGCGCGCTTGAGAAAACCGGTGTAGAGCACCGCATAGCCGAGCAGGGAAGCCAGTGTCAGCCAGGCAGTGAGGGCGTTGGTGAACACCAGCAGCAGGGCCATGCCCAGTAGCGCCAGCGCCAGGGCGAACAGCAGCGCCGGCAGCGGCTCGACCCGGCCCTGGGCCAGCGGCCGCTTGTGGGTACGCGCCATCAGCGCGTCGATGCGCCGGTCCACCACATGGTTGACCACCGCCGCGCCGCCTGCACAAAAGCCAATGCCCAGGTTGCCGAACAGCAGCACGCTCCAGCTGACACCCGCACGGGTGGCAAGGAACATGCCCGCCAGCGAGGTGATCAGCATCAGCACCACCACCTTGGGCTTGGTCAGCTCCAGGTAATCACGCCAACTGGCCCTCTGTGTGCTCAGAAGCGTCGCCACGAATCATTCCTCATGTGGTGTGAGATGCCCACGCCAGCCACTGGCCGCAGGCGCCAGCCATGGCCGACACCCACGCGAACCTTGTCGACCACGCGGATGCGGTAGTTCACCAGCACCATGCTCAGCAGCAACAGTGCCCCACCAGCGTTGTGCGCCACGGCCACGGCCAGCGGCAGGTGCAGCAGCACATTGCTGATGCCCAGGCCGACTTGCACCACCAGCGCCAGCAGCACCAGCCGCGCCAGGCCAGGGAGGCCGCAGCGGTGCAGCTTCCAGCTGAGCATCAGCAGCACGCAGGTCACCAGCAATGCGCCCAGGCGGTGGCTGATGTGGATGGCCGTGCGCGCATCACTGTCCAGTTGCCCGCCCAGGTAATTGGGCCCGACGTGCTGGGTCAGGTGGAACCCGTTGCTGAAGTCCGCGGCCGGCCACCACTGGCCGTGGCAGGTGGGCAGGTCGATGCAGGCGACGGCCGCGTAGTTGGCACTGACCCAGCCGCCCAGGGCGATCTGGCCGATCACCACCAGCAAGGCCAGCGCAGCGATCCGGCGCAGGCTCAATGGCAGTTTTGGCAAGGGCGCAAAGGCCCGGGACAGACGCAGGGACAACAGGAACAACAAACTCAGGGTAGTGAAGCCGCCGAGTAGATGCGCGGTGACCACCTGCGGCCACAACTTGAGGGTAACCGTCCACATGCCGAAGGCTGCCTGGGCCAGCACCACGCCCAGCAGCAGCAAGGGCAGGCGGTAAGGCTGGCCATCGCGGGCATGCCGGCGCAGCGCCTGCAAGGCGAGCAGGGCGATCACCATCGCCAGGGTGCCGGCGAAATAGCGGTGGACCATCTCGGCCCAGCCCTTGGCGGCTTCCACCGGGTGTTCGGGGAAATGCAGCTCGGCATGAGCCAGCTGCGCTTCGCTCTTGGGCACGCTGATGAAGCCGTAGCAACCCGGCCAGTCCGGGCAGCCGAGGCCGGCGTGGGTCAGGCGGGTATAGGCACCGAGCAGGACGACCAGCAGTGCCAGCAAGGTGGCGAACACAGCAAGGCGGAATCCGGGTCTGGCCATGGCAGGCTCCTAGCCGATGTTGGACAGCTTGAGCAGGTGGCGCAGGTCGTCCAGCACATGCTTGCCGTTGACCTTGGCGTCGTAGCGCAGCACCAGGTTGCCGTGTGGGTCGACGATCCACAGCTGCGGGCCGGCCTCGCCGACCTTTTGCAGGTAGCGTTGCGCATCCAGCGGGTAACGCTGCAACTGTGGGTATTCGCGGCCGAGCAACGCCTGGAAGTCGGCACTTGCCGGCTGGGCGGCCGCCAGGGCATGGCTGGCACGGCTGGCATCACGGCCCAGGCCGACCTGGATCTGCCGGGCCAGGTACACCAGCCGCTGGCAATCCTCGGCACAGGCTGTGGGTGCGCTCACCAGCAGCTGCCAGCGCTCGTCCTGGCCCGCCACGCCGAGATCGGAAAGGCTCTCACCGTTGCCGATCATCACGCCGTGGTAGCTGCGGCCGTCCGGCACCCAGAACTTGAGCTTGTACATGCTGGTGGCCAGAACCATCGGCCCGAGCACCACCAGCAGAATCAGCAGCAGCTGCAAACGCCCGCGGGCTCTGGGTTTGCTACGTTCAGGCACTTCCAGTGGAGTGGCGGTGGCCATGGCGTTTCTCCTTGTTGTGGTGCCAGCCGAAGTAGAGGTAGAGCAGTACCAAAGTGGTTGCCAGGGCAAACCATTGCACGGCGTAACCCAGGTGTTTTTCCGGGCCCATGGCAACGACCGGCCAGTCCAGGCGATAGGTCGCCGGGCCGGGTTCCAGGCGCAGCTCATGGGCGAAGCCTTCGCGATCGAGCTGTTGCCATAGCTGCGCGGCATCCACGGCAGTCAGCAGGTGCGGCCATTGGCCGCCTGCAGGGTCGGGGTGCAGCTGGAACGTGCTGCCAGGCGCGACATACACCGAAGCGTCCAGCGCCAACGCCTGGGCAGGGGTATCGAAATGCACCGGCACGCGGCGGTCCGGCCAGGGCAGCCAGCCGCGGTTGACCAGCAGCCACACGCCGCTGGCCTGATCATGGAAGGGTTGCAGCAGCTCGACACCGGCCTGGCCATCACGCATGCGGTTGTCCAGCAGCAGGCTGTGCTCGGCGTCGAAGCGGCCATAGAGATGCACGCGGCGGAAGGCATTGTCCTGGTTCGCTGTCAGCTGGGCCGTGGCCACGGGCGCTTCGACCCGCCGCTCGGCATAGGCGGCCAGCAGCACGCGCTTTTCCTCGGCACGGCCGAGTTGCCAGCAGCCAAGCGCGATCAGCCCCGGCAGCAGCGCAAGCACCACCAGGGTTGGTACCCAGCCCGGACGAAACGGCCTCATCGGAGCCTCGTCGGGCCGATCGCTATACTTATCCACATCACCGCATCCCCCCGGAGTATCGCCATGCTCAAGGCCGCGATTGTCCTGATGCTGTTGGCCACGATTGCCAGCCTGTTCAGCGGCCTGGTGTTTCTGGTCAAGGACGATGAAAACTCGACCCGTTTACTGAAAGCGCTGACCGTGCGAGTGACCCTGGCGGCCCTCACCATCGGCCTGGTGGCCTGGGGCTTCATCAGCGGTCAGCTGGTCTCGCACGCCCCCTTCTGATACCTGAACCTTGCGCGTTTCCTTGTAGGAGCGGCCTTGCGTCGCGATGGGCCGCAAAGCGGCCCCAAAACCTGCAACCCTGATTCACCTGGCAGAGCGCCTTGGCTGCTTTGGGGCCGCTACGCGCCCCATCGCGACACAAGGCCGCTCCTACAAGGGTTCGCAGTCGGCTGTCAGAGTACGTACACAAAGATGAACAACCCCACCCACACCACATCGACGAAGTGCCAGTACCAACTGGCCGCCTCGAAACCAAAGTGTTTCTCCGGGTTGAAATGCCCGCGCAAGATGCGCACGAACATCACGATCAGGATGATCGTGCCCAAGGTCACGTGCGCGCCGTGGAAGCCGGTGAGCATGAAGAACGTCGCGCCGTAGATACCCGACCCCAGCGTCAGCCCCAGCTTGGTATAGGCCTCGTGGTACTCGTAGGCCTGCAACGCGATGAAGCTGGCGCCCAGGACGATGGTCAGCGCCATCCAGAATTTCAGCGGGCCACGGTGGCCGCGACGCAGGGCATGGTGGGCGATGGTGATGGTCACGCTGGAGCTGACCAGCAAGATGGTGTTGATCAGCGGCAGGTGCCACGGGTCGATCACTTCCTTGGGCGGCGGGAACAGTTTCGGGTCGGGCGTGTGCAGCAGCGGCCAGGTGAATTCGAAGGTCGGCCACAACATGTGCGCAACACCCTTGGCCCCTTCACCGCCCAGCCACGGCCCGGCCAGCACGCGCACGTAGAACAGCGCACCGAAGAAGGCCAGGAAAAACATCACCTCGGAGAAAATGAACCAGCTCATGCCCCAGCGGAACGAGCGGTCCAGTTGCGGGCTGTACAGCCCCGCGCGGCTCTCCCGCACCACCGAACCGAACCAGCCGAACAGCATGTAGGCCAGGAACAACGCGCCGATGAAGAAGATCAGCGGCCCGTGCGACTCGGGGTGGCCGGCCTTCATGTCGTTGAACCAGGTACCCAGGCCGAACACCGTGATGAACATGCCGATGGTGGCGATGATCGGCCACTTGCTCTGCGCCGGAACGTAGTAGTGCTCATGACTTGCCATTGCTGTTCTCCTTCCCTTAACGGGCGCCCTGGACGTCCTGGGACGCGACATGCGCGACCGGCGGGTGGCGAGCGGTGATGTCGAACAAGGTGTAGGCCAGTGTCAGGTGCTTCACGCTGGCCGGCAGGTCGCGGTCGACGATGAAGCGCACCGGCATCTCGATGCGTTCGCCGGGCTGCAGCACCTGCTGGGTGAAGCAGAAGCACTCGGTCTTGTGGAAGTACGCCGCAGCCTCGGCGGGGGTGATGCTGGGGATGGCTTGCGCACTCATCGGCCGATCGGTCGGGTTGTGGGCGATGAAGATCATCTGGTTCACCGCACCCGGGTTGACCTCCAACTGGTCGGCGGTGGAATAGAAGTCCCAGACCATGTCGCTGGCATTGGTCGACATGAACTGCACCCGCACCGAACGCGTCGGGTCGCTGACCTGGCTGCCTTCGTACTGCCCTCCGGTCTTGCCGTTGATGCCGAAGGCCTTGCACATCACGTCATAGATAGGCACCAGGGCGAAGCCGAAGGCGAACATCACCACCGTCAGCATCAACAGGCGCAATACCAGGCGTTTCAGCGAAAGGCCGTTCATGGCACGGTTCCTATTTCACTTCCGGTGGCGTCTGGAAGGTGTGGTAGGGCGCAGGCGAAGGGATCGACCACTCCAGGCCCTCGGCGCCATCCCATGGCTTGGCCGGTGCCGGCGCGCCGCCGCGGATGCACTTGATGACGATGAACAGGAAGAAGATCTGCGTGGCGCCGAACATGAACGCGCCGATCGACGACACCATGTTGAAGTCGGCGAACTGCAGGTTGTAGTCGGGGATCCGCCGTGGCATGCCGGCCAGCCCCACGAAGTGCATGGGAAAGAAGGCCATGTTCATGCCGACGAACGATAGCCAGAAGTGCAGCTTGCCAAGGGTTTCGTCGTACATGTGGCCGGTCCATTTCGGCAGCCAGTAGTAGGCCGAGGCGAAGATGCCGAAGATCGCCCCAGGCACCAGCACATAGTGGAAGTGCGCCACCACGAAGTAGGTGTCGTGGTACTGGAAGTCCGCCGGGGCGATGGCAAGCATCAGCCCGCTGAAACCGCCGATGGTGAACAGGATGACAAAGGCGATGGCGAACAGCATCGGCGTTTCGAAGGTCAGCGAGCCTTCCCACATGGTGCTGACCCAGTTGAACACCTTCACCCCGGTAGGCACGGCGATCAGCATGGTGGCGTACATGAAGAACAGCTCGCCGACCACGGGGATACCGACCACGAACATGTGGTGGGCCCAGACGATGAACGACAGGAAGGCGATGGCGCCGGTGGCGTACACCATCGAGGTATAGCCGAACAGCGGCTTGCGCGAGAACGCCGGGATGATCGAGCTGACCGCGCCGAAGGCCGGCAGGATCATGATGTACACCTCGGGGTGGCCGAAGAACCAGAACACGTGCTGGAACAGCACCGGGTCACCACCGCCGGCGGCACTGAAGAAGCTGGTACCGAAGTGGATGTCCATCAGCATCATGGTCACGACGCCGGCCAGCACCGGCATCACCGCAATCAGCAGGAATGCGGTAATCAGCCAGGTCCAGACGAACAGTGGCATCTTCATCAGGGTCATGCCCGGGGCGCGCAGGTTGAGGATGGTGGCGATCACGTTGATCGCGCCCATGATCGAGCTGATGCCCATCAGGTGGATGGCAAAGATGAAGAAGGTGACGCTGGCCGGCGCGTAGGTGGTGGACAGCGGGGCATAGAAGGTCCAGCCGAAGTTGGGCCCGCCGCCGGGGCTGAACAGGGTCGAGACCAGCAGCAGGAAAGCCGCCGGCAGCAGCCAGAAGCTGAAGTTGTTCATCCGCGGCAGGGCCATGTCGGGCGCGCCGATCATCAGCGGGATCATCCAGTTGGCCAGGCCGACGAAGGCCGGCATCACCGCACCGAACACCATGATCAGGCCATGCATGGTGGTCATCTGGTTGAAGAACTCCGGCTGGACGATCTGCAGGCCGGGCTGGAACAGCTCGGCGCGGATCACCATGGCGAACGAGCCGCCGAGCAGGAACATGATGAAGCTGAACCACAGGTACATCGTGCCGATGTCCTTGTGGTTGGTGGTCAGCACCCAGCGCATCAGGCCCTTGGCCGGGCCGTGCGCATGGTCATGGCCGTGGGCGTGGTCGTCGATCACTGCACTCATGTCCTGTCTCCTGCAATCCATTGATTGCCGCGAGTAACCCGGTTCATTGCGCTTCTGCCTGCTTCAGCGCCAGCACGTCCTTCGGCGTGACCATGTCACCCTTGTTGTTGCCCCAGGCGTTGCGCTCGTAGGTGACCACGGCGGCGATGTCGACTTCCGAGAGCTGCTTGCCGAACGCGGCCATGGCAGTGCCGGGCTTGCCGTGGAAGACGATGCCCAAGTGGGCTTCCTTCGGCCCGGTGGCGATCTTCGAGCCCTTGAGCGCAGGGAACATCGGCGGCAGGCCCTGGCCTTCGGCCTGGTGACAGGCCACGCAGGTGGTGTGGTAGACCTTGTCACCACGTTCCACCAGCTCCTCCAGGGTCCATTCCTTGCTGGTCAGCTCCTTGAGCTTGGCAGCTTCGGCCTTGCGCTCGCCCAGCCAGGTGTCGTAGTCGGCCTTGGACTTGACCTCGACCACCACCGGCATGAAGCCGTGGTCCTTGCCGCACAGCTCGGTGCACTGGCCGCGGTAGATGCCGGGCTTCTCGATACGGGTCCAGGCTTCGTTGACGAAGCCGGGGATGGCATCACGCTTGACCGCGAAAGCCGGCACCCACCAGGAGTGGATGACGTCGGCAGCAGTCACCAGGAAACGCACCTTGGCGCCCACCGGCAGCACCAGCGGCTGGTCGACTTCGAGCAGGTAGTGCTCGTCCTTGGGTGCCTTGTTGTGGATCTGCTCGGTGGGGGTGGCCAGGTTGCTGAAGAACTCCACGTCCTGGCCCAGGTATTTGTAGTGCCACTTCCATTGGTAGCCGGTAACCTGGATATCGATGTCCGACTCGCTGGCATCGTAGATGTCGATCAGGGTCTTGGTGGCCGGGATGGCCATGGCCACCAGGATCAGGAAGGGGACCACGGTCCAGAGGATTTCCACCCAGGTGTGCTCGTGGAAATGCGCAGCCTGCTGGCCGGTGGAACGGCGGTGGATGACCATGGACCAGAACATCGCGCCAAAGACAACGATGCCGATGATCACGCAGATCCAGAAGATGGTCATGTGCAGGTCGAAGACGGCGTTGGAGACTTCCGTCGCCCCTGGGTGCATGTTCACGGTCCAGGCGGCGTTCGCCTGACCAAAAACCGACCACAACAGGAGGCCCATCCAGACATGTGGATGTCGCATCATTGCGGGTTCCCCTTCTCGTTCTTGTAGTCCCGGAGGCGTGGCCTGCGGCAAGAGGGAACGGTGGTCAAGACTGCCTGGCTTCGACGACCGAGCCCCTGCTAAAAGCAGTTGGGCCTCATCAACGAATCACGTTCACCGGGAGTATAGACAGCGACCAACGGCACGCAACGAAGGCCGTGAAATGAACTTCATGAAAGGGCCGAACGCCCCGAAAACCGCGCGCTTGATAGGGTATGGCGCAATAATGGCATTTCGATATGCCTGAGCATGCACACGTTTGTGCGACTTATAACAAATACGTCTTAGGTATTCTGTATACCGAGCTAATTTAGTGTCTTCCGTTTGAAACGTAATGTCCCTGGAGTTGTCATGAACATCGCTGCTGTACGCGAGCAGGTAAGCCAAGCCCATCAACACGAAGGCCAGACCGGCCAACTGAAAAAGCGTCTCGAGCTGCAACTGCCCCACCTGCACCCCTCGATTCAACTGCCTGAGCAGGACGCCCAGGGTACTTTGGCGCGCTTCGTCAGCGCCTACATCGAACAGGTTCCGGAACTGCTGGAGGCCGCCCATGAGGTCGCCCGCGAGGCCGGGATCGAATCGCAGATCAAACCTGTACTGAAAATCGCCGAAGCCTACTTCCTGCAGCCGCCCAGCGTGATGCAAGGGCATGTGGGCCTGGACTGCCTGCTGGATGAGGCCTACCTGGCGCACCGCCTGGTGGAAGAGGTGAACGACCTGTACATCCGTCACTTCCAGCAACCGTTGATCCCGGTCGACACCACCGTCGCCAACCTGATTGCCCACCAGTTGATTGGCGAGACGTTTGCCAACCAGCTGGATGAAGTGGTGCACCACTCGGTGGATGAAATGTTGAATGATGAAAGCTTCGCGGTGGAATCGGTGGAGGCCTACCGCGAGAAATTGAGCAGCCCGGAAACAGGCGCGGCGTGGAAGCGCTGGCCGTGCCTGTCGCGGCAGCTGGGGGTGGAGCTGGGCCAGCCGGCCTGATCCATTGGTATAAGCTGTTCCGGCCTCTTCGCGGGTAAACCCGCTCCCACAGGTACTGCACAGGCTATGAACCCTGTGCAGTACCTGTGGGAGCGGGTTTACCCGCGAAGAGGCCAGTTCAGGCGATACAGACTTTCAGCTTCAGGCCCCAACCCCCGCCGTAGTCCGCATCCGCCCCTCGATCCGCCGCTTCAAGCGCCGCTGCTCGATCAGCAACCGCGACCCATTGGCCGAATTACTGCGGCCCCAATCTTCAAGCAGCTCAAGGCACGAGTGGTCGATATAGCTGAGGTTACCCAGCGGCACATGCAGCGTGGTCCCCGCCGGCACGCTATCCAGCACCTGGGTCAGCGCCGGCACCTTGAGGAAGGTGGCCGCGCCACTAAGCCGCAATTCCATGTGCCCAGCCTTCTCCAGGCTGACCAGGTTGATCTTCAACCGCGCCGCCTTCAGTGCCAGCTTCAGCAAGGTCAGGGCAAAGCCCAGCAATACGCCAGTCAGCAGATCGGTAAAGATGATCGCCAGCGCCGTCGCCGCGTAGGTGAACATCGGCATGCGGCCATAGCGGCCCAACCCACGAAACGCCTTGAAATCCACCAGTTTGACCCCGGTAAACACCAGCACACCCGCCAGGCTCGCCACCGGGATCTGCTGCAGCACACTGCTCAGCGCCACCACGAACGCCAGCAGCCACAGGCCATGGAAGATCGCCGAAGCCCGGGTCTGCGCACCCGCCTGCACATTGGCCGAGCTACGCACGATCACCCCGGTCATCGGCAACGCGCCGAGCACCCCGCACAGCATGTTGCCGATGCCCTGGGCCGACAGCTCACGGTCGAAGTCCGAACGCTGGCCGCTGTGCATGCGGTCAACCGCAGCAGCCGACAACAAGGTTTCGGCACTGGCGATGAAGGCCAGGGCAAAAGCGGCGACCAACAGGGTCGGGTCGGCCAGTTGCATCAGGTCACCAGGGCGGATCCAGTCGATGGCTTCGGACAGGTCGGCCGGCACCTGTACGCGGTTCACCGGCAAGGCCAGCCACATGCTGATGGCCGTCATGGCCGACACGCCCAGCAGGGCACCCGGGACGAAGCGCAGCCGCTGCGGCCGCAGGCGCTCCCAGCCCCACATGATGGCGATGGTGCCCAGGCCCAGCGCACCGGCCATCCAACCGGAGCCGGCGCTTTCCTGTGGCAGGGCCGCGGCCAAGGTCGCCGGGAACTCCAGCAGGTTCTGCATGCCAGATGGTTGCGGCGCGGTATCGAACATCACATGCACCTGCGACAGCACGATCAGCACGCCAATCCCTGCCAGCATGCCGTACACCACCGCCGGCGCGGTAACCCGGAACCAGCAGCCCAGGCGCAGGCGCCCGGCCAGCAACTGCAGCAAGCCGGCCAGCAGCAGGATCGGCCCGAGCATGGCCATGCCATGCTGGCGTACCAGCTCGAACACCAATACCGCCAGGCCGGCGGCCGGGCCACTGACCTGCAGCGGCGAACCGGCAAGGAAACCTACTACAATGCCGCCGATAATGCCGGTAATCAGGCCTTTGGCCGGCGGCATGCCCGAAGCGATCGCAATGCCCATGCACAACGGCAAGGCCACCAGGAAGACCACCACCGACGCCAGCAACTCACGCGGCAGGGCCGCTTTCAACTGTGTAATGTTCACCGTGTTTCTCCTTTCTCTGTCACACAGCCATTCCGCTGGCCGTGGGCACGTTTGCCCCTGACGAGCGCGCAGGCGCGGGCCGCCAGCGGGCGTGCCGGCAGGCAGTCAGGGAATTCAAGGCAGCCGAAGGCCGCGCCACACCCCTGCAGGGTGCAGCCGGCTATCAAGGTTCAAGCGGGTGGATGGGTCGCTTAGTAGCGGCCTCTCGGAGTAGCGCAGGGGACCGGCTCGCCAGCAGCCAGGGGCAGGAAGGTGTCGCTGGCGGCGTCGTAGGCTTCGATCTTGCTGGTCTCGATGTCGTAGACCCAGCCATGGATGTACAGCTCACCGGCTGCCAGGCGCGAAGCCACCGAAGGGTGGGTGCGCAGGTGATGCAGCTGGGCGATGACGTTTTCCTTGGTCAGCACTTGCATGGTTTCGTGTTCGCTGCCGCACGAGCAGTTGTTCTCGACCACGGTGCGGGCCACTTCGGCGTGGCGCAACCAGGCGGACACGGTCGGCATCTTGGTCAGCGATTGCGGGTTGAGTACCGCACGCATGGCGCCACAGTCGGAGTGGCCGCAGACGATGATGTGATGCACTTTCAACGCCAGCACGGCGTACTCGATGGCGCTGGAAACGCCGCCGTTCATCTGGCCATAAGGCGGTACCACGTTACCGACGTTACGGGTCACGAACAGGTCGCCAGGCGAACTCTGGGTGATCAGCTCGGGAACGATGCGCGAGTCGGCGCAGGTGATGAACATGGCACGCGGGGTTTGCGCGGTGGCGAGCTTCTTGAACAGCTCTTGCTGCTCGGGGAAAACGTCATGGTGAAAACGCAGGAAGCCGTCGACGATGTGCTTCAGGGCGGCATCGGCGCTCTCCGCGGGGACCTGCGGTACGACCTTGGATGGGTCCTTGACGGGCATGATTCATCCTCTTGACGGTGTGTAGGTAAATCCATTTTACCGGTGAAAGATTCTGGCTATGCAGGGATTTAGATGACACGCACGGGCCATAGATCACAGTCGGTGAAGACTGATTTCCTACGCTAGCGGGGAAAACTTAACTGAAACTTAATTCGAAGGCTCTAGAACGGGTGTTCCAGATAGGAAAGGCGGGTATTGGATAATAGCAAAAAAACATCAACTGCCAAGAGCCATTACTGGAATTATCAACTTGGATTAGTTGCATTGAGGGCTGGCAATGCGCCCCATGCGGGAACCCGCTCCCACAAAGGCCGTGCTCTGCTCAAGCATCAGAACAGTGCCATCTGCCCCCCCGGCGGGCAAAACGCCGAACAATCCAGCGCCTGCGCTTCTCGCCCTTCGAACTCCAGCCGCTTCATGGCCTTGGCAAAGCGCTGCGCCAGCAACTCGGCAAACACGCCTTCACCGCGCATGCGTGCACCAAACCGGCTGTCATACAGTTCGCCGCCGCGGCTCTGGCGGATCAGGCTCAATACATGCGCCGCCCGCTGCGGGTAATGGTCCTGCAGCCATTGTTCGAACAACGGTGCCACTTCCAGCGGCAGGCGCAACATCATGTAGGCTGCGCTCTGTGCACCTGCCTCCCTCGCCGCCTCCAGCAGCCGCTCCAGTTCGCTGTCGTTGATCATCGGAATCATCGGCGAACACAACACGCCCACCGGCACTCCCGCCTCGCGCAACACGCGGATCGCCCGCAAGCGCGCCTTGGGTGACGCCGCGCGCGGTTCCAGCACCCGTTTCAGGTCATCGTCCAGCGTGGTCAGGCTGATCATTACCCGTACCAGGCGCTGGCGAGCCATCTCGGCCAGCAGGTCAAGGTCGCGCAATACCAGCGCCCCCTTGGTGACGATGGTCACCGGGTGGCGAAAACGCAGCAGCACTTCGAGCAGGCGTCGGGTCAGCAGTTGTTCACGTTCGATCGGCTGGTACGGGTCGGTATTGGAACCCAGGTTGATCGGCGCGCACACGTAACCCGGTTTGCTCAGTTGTTGCGCGAGCACCTCGGCGGCGTTGGTCTTGGCAATCAGCTTGGTCTCGAAATCCAGGCCGGGGGAAAGGTCCCAGTAGGCGTGGGAAGGGCGGGCATAGCAGTAGATGCAACCGTGCTCGCAGCCACGGTAAGGGTTGATGGAGCGGTCGAAGGGCAGGTCGGGCGAGGTGTTGCGGCTGATCACCGACTTGGCCGTCTCTACCCGCACCTCGGTGCCCTGGGTTTGCGGCACCTCCTGGTACCAGCCATCATCCTCCGCCACCGAATGGCTGGGGGCAAAGCGGTTGTGCGGATTGTGCGCCGTGCCACGGCCCTTTTGCGGTGCTGGAGGAATCATGGCCTACCCCGAATACTGTATTCATATACAGTATATTGCCTACCTGATTCTTTCCAGCACCTCCGGTCAGCGCACTTTCACTTCAGGCCATGCCAACGCAGAAAGGGCAGCTGGCTCGACTGCCGGCCGAGGAACACCTCGATACCTTCACGCAACGGTCGCGATGCCCCTGGGGCAAGCAATGCCTCCTGCAGCGCCTGGCCTGTGGCCCGGTCCAGCAGGCCTTGGGCCTCGAAGCGGGTGAACAGGTCGAAGGCGTGCACGTCCGACCACAGATAGGCGTAGTAACCGGCATCGTAGCCGTTTACCAGATGGTCGAAGGCATGCGCCGGGTGCTCGAAATCGGCCAGGGGCCAGTAGCCACAATGCTCACGGGCATCGCCCAGGCGCTGCTCGAGGGACCGGCCATCGTTCGGCATGCCATGCAGGTCCAGGTCGAACAGCGCCATGCTCAGGTCGCGCGCGGTTTCTTCCACACCTTGCTGCCGCAAGCGGCGCAGGCACTCATCGACCCGGGGCCGGGAAAGCTTGCTGCCATCCTGGAGCGGCGAAGAGATCTCCACCAGGTAATCCGCGTCCCAGACCCAACGTTCGAACAGCTTGCCGAACAGCTCCACGCCATCGGTACCGAGCTCGGTGACGTTGGACATCACGTGGTTGGTCGTGCGCACCAGCAAATGGTGCAAGGCATGGCCAAACTCATGGAACAGCTTGCGCAGTGACAGATGGTCCAGCAACGGCTGGCTACCCGGCAGCGCTGCAGGCACGTCGCTGTAGACCACCACCGAGGCCGCCTGGAAGATGCCCTCGGCATCGACCCGGCGGTTGCGAATGTAGGTGGTGAATACCGAGTCAGGTTGCTTGCCGGCATGCTGTACGGCGTCGAGGTACAGGAAACCGATCAAGGCGTTGTCCTGCCACACCTCGAACGGTTGCACGCTGTCATCCCAGGTTGCCAGCGGCTTGGCCAGCAGCGTTACACCAAACAGTTTTTCCACCAACTGCTGCAATGCGCTGACCACGGCATTCAGCGGGAAGTATTCGCGCAAGGCTTCGGTAGAAAGCACCTCGCGCGACGAGGCCTGCAGGTAGGCAATGTCCCAGGGTTGGACATTCCCCAAACCTTTGGCTGCGGCCTGATGCTGCATATCTGCACGCCACTGCAGCACGGCCGGCCGCACATGGTCGGCCAGGTCATGAAGAAAGCCGCGCACCTGGGCAACCGAACCTGCGCTCTTCATCTGCAGGCTCTGCTCCAGATGGCTGGCAAAGCCGAGCAGGTGGGCCTTTTCTTCCAGCAGCCTCGCCAATTGCTCCAGGTGCGAGCGATTATCCTGCTGTTGGTCAAGGCCGACGCCTCGAGTGTTATAAGCCCGGTACACGCGCTCGCGCAGTTGCCTGTTGTCAGCATGTTTGAGCACGGCGTCGGTGGTCACGCTTTCACACGCAATCAACCAACCCGGCTCACCCGCCTCCTGTGCCCTTGTAGCCAGCTCGTCACGGATGCGTTGAGGTACACCGCTCAGTTCGGATTCATCCGTGATGCTCAGCCCTGGTCGGTTGATGTTGCTGCGAAAAGCCTCGCGCGCAATGCCGATCTGTTTCAGCAGTTCGGCCAGGCGAACCTTGCCTGCGGGGTCGAGCGATGCGCCACTGGAGGCGAACTTGTGCAGATGCCAGCGCAACGTGGCGCGTTTCTGGGCATCCAGCTGCTTGCCGATGTCGCTGTTGGCCAAGCGCTCATACAGGGCCTGCAGTGCGGAGTCGGTGAACTTCTGTTCGAACCGCTCCGTGGCCTTGGCGAAGAAGTCGAAAATGGCACCGGCCCAGGCTTCGTCCCGACCAACCAATGGCGAGGCTGCATACAACACCGTCAGAAGCTGACTATCCAGCCCGTCCACCGCCAGCACCATGTCATCCCAGGTGGGCAGTGCCTGCTGGTCGCGGATGATGCGTTCGATGCCTTGCTCGTGCGCCAACAGCACGTGGTCGAAGGCAACTTGCATGTTTTGAAGCGTGATCGACGGATAATCGACGGGGATATGGCTATTTTGCAGAAGGGGGTTGTCCATGGTGCAACACCTTGCTCGGAGAGAAGAGCAGGCGAGCTTGCATGGCCAGCGTGCAGCAGGTGGCCTGACTATCTACCACCCGGGCATGCCGGCCCGGGCACGACGCCCGGGCGGCACGACGGCTTTATTCAGCCGGTTTCTTCAGCTTCGGGTTGGGGAAGAACTGCACCGTCTGTACCTTGGCCGGCGCGGCTTTCGGCTCCAGATGGTTGACCCGAGTGCCGAGTTCCTTCGGCACCGACAAGCCCTGCTCGTTGAGGGTGTCGGTAAAGCCGCAGGCCACGCACTCGCGGTGCGGTACGCCGTCTTCGTTCCACATCATCAGCTTGTCGGTCTCGCTGCACGCCGGGCATACCGCCCCGGCAATGAAGCGTTTCTTGGTCTTGTTCACGGCTACCTCGCTCATGCTGCAGCGTCCTCGCTCAGGCCACTATGGCGCAGCAAGGCATCGATGGAAGGCTCACGGCCACGGAAGTCGACGAACAGCTCCATCGGCTCGCGCGAACCACCGCGTGCCAGGATAGCCTCACGGAAGGCACGGCCGGTTTCGGCATTCAGCACGCCTTCTTCCTCGAAGCGCGAGAAGGCGTCGGCCGACAGCACTTCGGCCCACTTGTAGCTGTAGTAGCCCGCGGCATAACCACCAGCGAAGATGTGCGCAAAGCTGTTGGGGAAGCGGTTGTACGCCGGTGGGCGCATGACCGACACCTCGTCGCGTACGCCTTCGAGCACCTGCAGCACGCTGCGGCCGTCGCCATGGGTGGCATGCAGTTCAAAGTCGAACAGCGAGAACTCCAGCTGGCGCACCATCATCATGCCCGACTGGAAGTTTTTCGCCGCCAGCATCTTGTCCAGCAGGTCCTGGGGCAGTGGGGCACCGGTTTCGTAGTGGGCGGAGATCAGTGCCAGGCCTTCCGGCTCCCAGCACCAGTTTTCCATGAACTGGCTCGGCAGTTCGACCGCGTCCCAGGCCACGCCGTTGATGCCGGATACACCGGCATGCTCGATGCGGGTCAGCATGTGGTGCAGGCCGTGGCCGAACTCGTGGAACAAGGTGGTGACTTCATCGTGGGTCAACAGCGCCGGCTTGCCGGGCGCGGCCGGGGTGAAGTTGCACACCAGGTTGGCCACCGGGCTCTGCAACTGGCCAGCGGCTGTGCGGCGACGGTCACGCGCGCCATCCATCCAGGCGCCGCCACGCTTGTTGGCGCGGGCGTAGAGGTCGAAGAAGAAGCGGCCGACGTGCTGGCCGTTTTCCTTGATCTCGAACAGGCGCACATCCGGGTGCCAGCTGTCGAAGCCCTTGAGTTCGGCGATCTCGATGCCGTACAGGCGCTGCACGATGCTGAACAGGCCACCCAGCACCTTGTCGATCGGGAAGTAGGCGCGCAGGGCCTCCTGCGACACGCTGTAACGCTGCTCGCGCAGCTTCTCGCCGAAGTAGCCGGCGTCCCAGCTGGCCAGCTCAGGGCAGCCCTGCTCGGCGGCGTAGGCCTTGAGCTGCTCCAGGTCCTGGGCGGCGAACGGCTTGGAACGCTTGGCCAGGTCACGCAGGAAGCTCAGCACCTGGTCGCTGGACTCGGCCATCTTGGTGGCCAGGCTCAGCTCGGCGTAGTTCTTGTAGCCCAGCAGTTCGGCCAGTTCCTGGCGCAGGCCGAGGATTTCCTGCATCACCGGGCCGTTGTCGAACTGGCCGGCATTCGGGCCCTGGTCCGAGGCGCGGGTGCAGTAGGCGGCGTACAGCTCTTCGCGCAGGGCGCGGTCGCTGGCGTAGGTCATCACCGCGTAGTAGCTGGGGAATTCCAGGGTGATCAGCCAGCCGTCGAGGCCCTTGGCCTGGGCGGCGGCGGCCATCTGCGCCTTGGCCGAGTCGGTCAGGCCGGCCAGCGCGGCTTCGTCGGTAACGTGCTTGGTCCAGGCCTGGGTAGCGTCGAGCAGCTGGTTGGAGAAACGGCTGCCCAGCTCGCTGAGCTTGCTCTGCACTTCGGCGTAGCGTTGCTGTTTATCCGCCGGCAGGTCGATACCCGACAGGCGGAAGTCACGCAGGGCATGCTCGAGGATAGTCTTTTGCGCCACGTCGAAACCGGCGGCCTCGGGGCTGTCGATCAGCGCCTGGTAGGCTTCGAACAGCGCACGGTTCTGGCCCAGTTCGGTAGAGTAGGCGCTCAGCGCTGGCAGGCACGACTCGTAGGCTTCGCGCAGCTGCGCGCTGTTGCACACCGCATTGAGGTGGCTGACCGGGCTCCAGGCGGCGCCCAAGCGGTCGTTCAGTTCGTCCATGGCCAGCACCAGGCCAGCCCAGGTAGGGTTCTTGCCCTGCTTTTCGAGGATCTCGGCAATGGCTTTACGGTTGTCGGCCAGGATCGCTTCGATTGCCGGCAATACGTGTTCGGCACGGATTTGCGAGAAGGGCGGCAGATCGTAGGACTGCAGAAGCGGGTTGTTCGCACTCACGGTTTGGATACCTTGGCAGAAGAAACACTGCCCCATCTTAATTACAATCGACGCCGACCGCAGCAAGCAGCCTGCCTATCGGCACAGATGAGAGACGCTATCATGGCCATCCGAAGCTTCCAGCAACACACTCCGAAAGTTGGGCCCAGGGCCTTCGTCGACCGATCGGCGGTAGTGCTGGGGGACGTGGAAATCGGTGAAGACAGCTCCGTCTGGCCGTTGACCGTGATACGCGGCGACATGCACCGCATCCGCATTGGCGCGCGTACCAGCGTGCAGGACGGCAGCGTGCTGCACATCACCCATGCCGGCCCGTTCAACCCGGACGGCTTCCCGCTGATCATCGGTGACGAAGTGACCATCGGCCACAAGGTCATGCTGCATGGCTGCACCTTGGGCAACCGCATCCTGGTCGGCATGGGCAGCACCATCATGGACGGCGCCATCGTCGAGGACGAAGTGATCATCGGCGCCGGCAGCCTGGTGCCGCCGGGCAAGCGCCTGGTCAGTGGCTACCTGTACATGGGCAGCCCGGTGAAACAGGCCCGGCTGCTGAACGACCAGGAACACGCATTTTTTGCCTACAGCGCCAGTAACTATGTGAAGCTCAAGGACCAGCACCTGGCCGAAGGCTACGATCAACCTGAATGACCGCATTCGCGGGTAAACCCGCTCCCACAGTTACGGCGCCGGCCTCAGGCCCTGTGATATCCCTGTGGGAGCGGGTTTACCCGCGAAGAAGACCACGCAGCATTCAAAGTGGAACCCGCAAATGCACCAGCAAAACATCCTCTTCGACCTCGACGGCACCCTGACCGACCCGCGCCAGGGCATCACCCGCTCGATCCAGTATGCCCTGGCCAAACTGGGCATCGACGAGCCGGACCTCACCCGCCTCGAGCACTTCATCGGCCCCCCCCTGCTGCAGGCCTTCATGCAGTTCTACAGCTTCGACGAAGCCAAGGCCTGGGATGCGGTGAACTTCTATCGGGAACGCTTCAGGGTCACCGGCCTGTACGAAAACCTGGTGTTCGAAGGTGTGCCGGAGCTGCTCGATGCCCTGAAAGGCCAGGGTCGCACGCTGTACATCGCCACCTCCAAGCCGTGGGAGTTCGCCCGTGAAATCGCCCGGCACTTCGCCTTCGACCACCACTTCAAGGTGATCTACGGCAGTGAACTGGATGGCACGCGCACCAACAAGGTCGAGCTGATTCGCCACCTGCTTGATGAAGAAGGGCTGGACCCGGCGCAGACGCTGATGATCGGCGACCGCAAGCATGACCTGATCGGTGCGCGCAGCAATGGCTTGCAGGCGGTGGCGGTGGGGTACGGGTTTGGTAGCCAGGAAGAGTTGATGGCCGAAGAGCCGGCCTACCACTTTGCTACCTTGGCCGAGATGCATCAGGCGTTCCTCAAGGCTTGATGGCCCTGGGGGCTGCTTTGCAGCCCATCGCGACACAAGGCCGCTCCTACAGGCGATCGCGTACCTTCTGTAGGAGCGGCCTTGCGTCGCGATGGGCCGCAAGGCGGCCCAAAATCTCAGCGGCTAACCATCAACCGCCGTAAGGCTGCCTTCCTCTCATCGATCGGCAACCGCCCCAATTGCTCGACCCGGTGATAAAAACGCTGCCAATCCCCATCAACCTCACGGAACACCGCCGCAAACGCCGGTACCCACTGGTCATACAGCCCGAACGGCAGCAACTTGGCATTGCTCATCGGCCCATACATCCAGGCGTCATAGCGCTTGTCACCACCCCACTGGGCATCACGCACTTGCCGGTATTCCCGCCTAAGCCGCTCGAACTCCGCCTGCTTGGCCGTCCGCTTCTGCGCATCATCCAGAGGCCCGGCATAAATCGCCTGCAACCGCTCGCGGCTGGCCAGCACCAACCGGATGAACTGCTCACGCTGCTGCCCCTGCTCCCCGCCAGAGGCAGCAAGGCCCCGCGCCACGCGCCATTGCCGCGTGCCTTCCTGCTCGACGAATGAGGCAAACGACTCGTTGAACTCGGTGTCGTCCTGCACATAGAAGCGCTGGTGGGCCAGCTCATGGAAGATCAGCGTGGCCAGGCGCTCGTCGCTCCAACCCACCATCGACGACAGGATCGGGTCGTCGAACCAGCCCAGGGTCGAATAAGCCTCCA
This sequence comes from Pseudomonas sp. B5(2017), assembly GCF_002112825.1. Classification (NCBI taxonomy): domain Bacteria; kingdom Pseudomonadati; phylum Pseudomonadota; class Gammaproteobacteria; order Pseudomonadales; family Pseudomonadaceae; genus Pseudomonas; species Pseudomonas sp. B5(2017). Next base: position 8,876 of record NZ_NEIR01000020.1, on the reverse strand, counting down.
CGCCGCCCACGTATACATCCATGCCGTCCTGGCGCATCAACGCCGCCGCCCCTCGCGCCGCGCCTTGCTGGTAATAGCCGCGATAGGCCACACACCCTGCGATCGGGAAGCAGTGCGTCACTGGCTGCAACGACAGCTCGGGGGTGGCGAACACATTCCATACCACGTAGGGCCGGCCAAGGTCGGCGTACACCCGGTAGCTGCGGTTGTCCGGCAGCTTCAGCTGCTGGCTGGCAAATGCCCGCGCCTGCTTGGCGTGCTGCAGGCGCGCGCGCAATTGCGCTGAAGTGGCCGGGTTGGCCACTACCTGATCCACCGGCTGCCGTGCGCGTAGCAGCTGCCACTGGCCCTCGGCCAACTGCCCATAGTAGGCGGCGCTGCTGCAACCGTTCAGCAGGAGCACCGCCAGCAGGGGAACCAAACGGGTAAAAACAAGGTCGAGTGGCCCAGGGCCTGAGCGCTGCATAAGAATAAGTCGAAGCATCCGGGACTGTCTGACTCGCTCAAGGTCGATTCACTCCAAGACTATCTCGCCAAGGGGGAGTTTCGCCATGCGTGCACTGTTGGTCACCGGCTCACTGTTGCTGATATCCGCCTGTTCGACCTTGCCAGACCCGGACCCGAACCAGGCCTGGATCGACCTCACGCCCTACGACAACACCTCGCTGCACGCCGTGCAGGTAGATGAACGCGACTGGGCCGACAGCCGTTACTTCGAAGTACAGCCCGGCAGCCACGAGCTGACCGTGCGCTACCAGTTTCCGGTTACCCCCAGCAATATCGGCCCGGTCAAGGAGCCTTTGTGGCGAGATTGCCAGGTCAAGCTGACCTTCAAGGATTTCAGTGCCGGCCAGCGCTACCAGCTGCAGGCTGGCAGCATCGGTTTCCGCCCTTGGATCAAACTCTACGACCATCAGCAAAAACTGGTTGGCCAGGGCTTGCCTGCAGGTTGCCAGCGCACCTGAAACGCACAAACGGCGCTATGCTTGTAGCCTATAAATCGCAAGTGGGAGTCTTGCCATGCGCCAGCCCATGATGCTGATCGCCCTCAGTGCACTGGGGGCTTGCGCCAGCCCCTTGCCGCCCGTCGACCCCAAGCAGGCCTGGGTCGACCTGTACACCATGACTCCCGGCAGGGTGATCATGGCCGACCGCCTCGACGGCAAGCGCCTGGAAGATGGCCGTTACTTCCAGGTGACGCCAGGCAAGCACGAACTGGTAGTGCGCTTCGATTACGAGATATATGGGGGCGGCCTCATGACCCAGCCCAGGGACCGTACCTGCTACCTGACCGTGCGCTTTGACAACTTCAAGGCCGGTGAACGCTATCGCCTGGAGGCACGGGCGCCGGTGATGGAACCGCAGGTGCTGCTGTATGACGGCAGCCGCAAGGTGGTGGTGAACGAGCCTAGCGAGGTGTTCTGCATTCCTTGACCTAGGGCTGCATTGCTCCTACAGGAGATACGCGATCCCTGTAGAAGCGGCCTTGTGTCGCGATAGGGCCGCAAAGCGGCCCCCAAAATCCTGAACCTACCGATCATTCTTCTGATAAATGATCTTCTTGGTCCCACCATCGCAGGTCCCGACGACCATGTTCTGGTCCTTGACCTCGCTGTTGGGCACGATCTCCAGGGTATAGGACGAAACACCCTGGGCCTGGATCTTGGCCTCGATCTCGGCTTTGAGCTCCTCGCACGGCTTGACCGCCGCCAACGCAGATGTGGCGACCAGGGAAGCCAACACGGTGATTGCTACGCGAATCATGAAACGGCTCCTGAAAGGGCAGCGTGCTGCCGACGCTGTTTAGACTACAACAAACCGCCCTCATTGCACTGCTTCAACCCACCAGCGCCGCATCCAGGCTGATCTTCGCGTTCAGCACCTTGGACACCGGGCACCCGGCCTTGGCCTTGTCGGCGATCTGCAAGAACTGCGCTTCACTCGCCCCAGGCACCTTGGCCCTGAGCACCAGATGCACCGCCGTAATGGCAAAGCCATCAGCTTGCTTGTCGAGTGTCACTTCGGCAGCGGTGTCGATCCTGTCCGGGGTGAACCCCGCTTCGCCCAGCATCATCGACAGTGCCATCGAGAAGCAGCCGGCGTGCGCCGCGCCGATCAGCTCCTCCGGGTTGGTCCCGGGCGAGCCCTCGAAACGGGTATTGAAGCCGTAGGGGTTCTGCTTTAGCGCGCCGCTTTCGGTAGAAAGCAGGCCTTTGCCGTCCTTCAGGCCACCTTGCCAGATTGCCGATGCTGTCTTTTTCATGATGCCTCCTGATCTCGGGTTACATGCTTATGGCTTCAGAGGTCAGCCGCCTACGGCAAGTTCAGAGCAATCGCACGGCAAGCATTGAATCCGTCGAATGTGCCCATACAGAGTTGAAAAGGCCTGTGGCCAAAAACCTTTGCGGAGGCTCCATGACGCAGCTGCGTGACCTGAAGATTTCCACCCTCGACCTGGTGCCGGTACGCGCCGACGCTGGCCCGGCGCAGTCGCTGCGCAACTCGCTGGACCTGGCGCAGCACGTCGAGCGTTTTGGCTACAACCGCTTCTGGGTGGCCGAGCACCACAACATGGACGGCATCGCCAGTTCGGCGACTTCGGTGCTGATCGGCTACCTGGCCGGGGGCACCTCGAGCATTCGCGTGGGCTCTGGCGGGGTCATGCTGCCCAACCATGCGCCGCTGGTGATCGCCGAGCAGTTCGGCACCCTGGCCAGCCTGTACCCGGGGCGCATCGACCTGGGGTTGGGCCGCGCGCCAGGTTCCGACCAGATGACCGCCTACGCCCTGCGCCGCGACCGCGCCGGCGGCCCGGATGACTTCCCGGACGATGTCGAGGAACTGTCACGCTACCTTGGCCCGCGTACCGATGATCAAAAAGTGATCGCCGTGCCAGGGCACGACACCGACGTACCGATGTGGCTGCTCGGCTCCAGCCTGTTCAGCGCTCAACTGGCCGGCATGCGCGGCATGCCCTACGCCTTCGCCTCGCACTTTGCGCCGCGCTACATGCACGAGGCGATCCGCGTGTACCGCAACCACTTCAAGCCCTCGACCACATTGGACAAGCCGTATGTGATGCTGGGCATCCCCATGGTGGTGGCGGAAACCGACGAAAAGGCCGAGTACCTGGCCACGTCGGTGTACCAGCGCATCCTCGCGCTGATTCGCGGGCAGAGCCTGATGCAGAAGCCGCCGGTGGAAAGCATGGACGGGCTGTGGCTACCCCATGAGCGGGATGCGGTGGGCAGCTTCCTCGGCCTGGCGATGATTGGCAGCCCGCAGAAGGTGCGGGCCAAGGTGGAAGTGCTGCTGGAGCAGACCGGGGCAGATGAGCTGATCTTTACCTGTGATTTGTATGAGCATGCGGACCGGATTCGGTCCTATGAACTGATGGCGCAGGCTCTCAAGACCGCGTGATCTTCTTCGCGGGTAAACCCGCTCCCACAGGTACAGCGTCGCTCTCAGGCCTGTGATATCCCTGTGGGAGCGGGCGAGCCCGCGAAGAAGCCAGCACATTAGCCGCGCCGGTACACAATCTCCTTGGTACCAGCCTCGCAGCTGCCAATCACCTTGCCGGCCGGGTCGCCCTTGTCGACGATCTCCAGCTTGTAGCCGGTAACACCCTTGGCATCCAGCTTGGCCGCAATCTCTGCCTTGAGCTCCTCGCACGGCTTGCCCGCCGCCAGCGCACCACCGGCCAGGGTCATCAGGCCCAGCGCCAGAATCAGTTTGTTCATCACTCGCTTTCCTTGTGCAGATGAAATCAGAAAGGGCGCCCGCCAAGGCGCCCCCTCCCTAAATACCCCATCATGCCGGGCTCATCCAGCCCGGCAGTGTTTCAGCTATTGGCGATACGGAAGCCGACCTTCAGCGTGACCTGAAAGTGCGCCGCCTTGTTGTCACGGATATGGCCACGGGTATCTATCACTTCGAACCACTCCAGGTGCTTGATGCTCTTGCCGGCTTCGGCCAGGGCATTGTTGATCGCCTCTTCGATGCTGGTGGTCGAAGACCCCACCAGTTCGATCTTCTTGTAGGTGTGATGATCGGTCATGAGCGCTCTCCTCGGATGATGGTGAGATTGAGCCTAGCAGCGCAGGCCTGGTTTACCTGCGAGCGGTCACCATTGGCGAAAGTTCGATCGCACTTTCCCGCGGGCCCAAGGTCGCAATCCTTACAGTCCATACTGCAAAGGAGAGTCAACATGCACCGCAATTCGCTGCGTAGAACGTCCCTGGAAAGCATGGAAGCGGAGATCGAGAGCCTTCTGAAAAGCCTGGAAAACCTCAAGCATGATGCATCGGAGGAGTCCCAGAAATCGGTGAAGGCAATCCGCAGCAACGCCGAGAGTGCTCTGCGTCATTCGCGCCACCTGTTGAGCGATGCCTACGAGGAAGTGAAGCACCGCACCCGCCAGACCGGCATCGCCACCCGCGACTATGCCCAGGAGCACCCGTACACCACCGCCGGCGTCGCCATTGGCGCGCTAGGCCTGCTGGCGGCGTACCTGATGTGCAAACGCAACTAAGCGCCCTGTCGCGCCAGTTCTGCCCTTAGCCACTGCGCCAACTGCTCGGCGCGCCCGTCCGCGGCGCGCCTGGGCACCCACAGCGCCAATGCCGCAGGGGTAGGTGAAAAGCCCCACGGCGCATTCAAACGGCCCGCCCGCAGGTCATCAGCGACCAGCGGCTGCGGCGCAATCGCCACACCCAACCCGGCCACCGCAGCTTCCAGCAGGTAATACAGGTGCTCGAAAGCCTGGCCATAGTGCAGGGTCGCCGGCTCCAGCCCCTGTTCCAGCGCCCAGGTCGGCCAAGCCTGCGGGCGCGAGGTGGTGTGCAGCAAGGCTTCGCCCAGCAAGGCCTTGGCCGGCGCACCCTGCAAGCGCTCGAAACCGGCGAAATGCGGGCTGAGCACCGGCCCGATGCGCTCCTCGGCCAGCACATGCACCTGCATGTCCGCCGGCCATGGCGGCTCGGCATACACCAGCAGCGCATCCAGCCCTGGCCGCCGCGGGTCCAGGTCGCCTTCACCGGCCGACAGGTGCAGGCGCAGCTCTGGCAAATCCGCCTGCAGCCGGCCCAACCGCGGGATGAACCAGCGCGCCAGCAGGCTGCCCGAGCAGCCCAGCACGAACGGCGCCTCGCTGACATCGTGGCTGAGCTCGGCGCACACGCTGCGCAGGCGGTCGAAGGCTTCGCTACTGGCATCGCGCAGGCGTACGCCGGCATCTGTGAGTTTGATGCCACGCCCGTCCTTCACGAACAGCGCGACGCCCAGGTGCTCTTCAAGTACCTTGATCTGCCGGCTGACGGCGCCATGGGTGACGTGCAGCGCTTCGGCCGCCTGGCTGACGCTGTTGAGCCGTGCGGTAGCCTCGAAGGCCCGCAGGGCATTGAGGGGAGGGAGGTCGTGGGCCATTTTACCTGTGAGTTTTTCTGACAAGTTTGCGCAATCTTATCGGTTTTCAGCCGGGCTTGCCGTGGTTAGAGTAAAGCCCATCACTCATTCATTACGCCCTGGAGCGCCCCATGACCCAGTCCCAATACCGCCCCGGCCCCGACGCCAACGGCCTGTTCGGCTCGTTCGGCGGCCGCTACGTGGCCGAAACCCTGATGCCACTGGTGCTGGACCTGGCCCGCGAATACGAAGCGGCCAAGGCAGACCCCAAGTTCCTCGAAGAGCTGGCCTACTTCCAGCGCGACTACATCGGCCGCCCCAACCCGCTGTACTTCGCCGAGCGCCTGACCGAGCACTGCGGTGGCGCGAAGATTTTCTTCAAGCGTGAAGAACTCAACCACACCGGCGCGCACAAGGTGAACAACTGCATTGGCCAGGTGCTGCTGGCCAAGCGCATGGGCAAGAAGCGCCTGATCGCCGAAACCGGCGCCGGCATGCACGGCGTGGCCACCGCCACCGTCGCTGCCCGCTTCGGCCTGCCTTGCGTGATCTACATGGGCGCCACCGACATCGAGCGCCAGCAGGCCAACGTGTTCCGCATGAAGCTGCTGGGCGCCGAGATCGTCCCGGTCACCGCCGGCACCGGCACCCTGAAGGACGCCATGAACGAGGCCCTGCGCGACTGGGTCACCAACGTCGAAGACACCTTCTACCTGATCGGCACCGTGGCCGGCCCGCACCCGTACCCGGCCATGGTCCGCGACTTCCAGTCGATCATCGGCAAGGAAACCCGCGCCCAGCTGCAAGAGAAGGAAGGCCGCCTGCCAGACAGTCTGGTTGCCTGCGTCGGTGGCGGCTCCAACGCCATGGGCCTGTTCCATGAGTTCCTCGAAGAGCCAAGCGTGCAGATCATCGGCGTCGAAGCCGGTGGCCATGGCGTGCACACCGACAAGCACGCCGCCAGCCTGAACGGCGGGGTACCGGGCGTGCTGCACGGCAACCGCACCTACCTGCTGCAGGACGAAGACGGCCAGATCACCGACGCCCACTCGATTTCCGCCGGCCTGGACTACCCGGGCATCGGCCCGGAGCACGCCTACCTTCACGAAGTGAAGCGTGTCGAGTACGTCAGCATCACCGACGACGAAGCGCTGGATGCGTTCCACGCCACCTGCCGCCTGGAAGGCATCATCCCGGCCCTGGAAAGCTCCCACGCCCTGGCCGAGGCGATCAAGCGCGCACCGAAGCTGCCCAAGGACCACCTGATGGTCGTGTGCCTGTCGGGCCGCGGCGACAAAGACATGCAAACCGTCATGAACCACATGGCCGCCCAGGAGAAACAGGCATGAGCCGTCTTGAACAACGCTTCGCCGAGCTGAAGGCCGAAGGCCGCTCGGCACTGGTCACCTTCGTCACCGCGGGCGACCCGGGCTATGACGCCTCGCTGCAGATCCTCAAAGGCCTGCCGGCAGCCGGTGCCGACGTGATCGAACTGGGCATGCCGTTCACCGACCCGATGGCCGACGGCGTGGCCATCCAGCTGGCCACCCTGCGTGCCCTGGAAGCCGGCCAGACCCTGGCCAAGACCCTGCAGATGGTTCGCGAATTCCGTGTGGATAACCAGGCCACACCGATCGTACTGATGGGTTACTACAACCCGATCCACCGCTTTGGCGTGGAAAAGTTCGTGGCCGAAGCCAAGCAAGCGGGTGTCGATGGCCTGATCATCGTCGACCTGCCGCCAGAGCACGACGCCGAACTGGCGACCCCGGCCCAGGCAGCGGGTATCGACTTCATCCGCCTGACCACCCCGACCACAGACGACGCGCGCCTGCCGCGCGTGCTGGAGCGCAGCTCCGGGTTCGTCTACTACGTGTCGGTGGCTGGTGTGACCGGCGCCGGCTCGGCGACCACCGAGCACGTGACCGAAGCCATTGCCCGCCTGCGTCGGCATACCGATCTGCCGATCAGCGTTGGTTTCGGTATTCGTACGCCGGAGCAGGCTGCGGCCATTGCCCGCCTGTCGGACGGCGTGGTGGTGGGCTCGGCACTGGTCGACAAGATTGCCCAGGCCAAGAGTGCCGAGCAGGCAGTCAACGATGTATTGAGCCTGTGCTCGGCACTGGCTGAAGGGGTGCGCGGCGCCCGCCGTTGAACCGCGTCGCCTGCTTCGCGGGCACGCCCGCTCCCACAGGGACAACACAGATGCTGAAAGCTGTGGAGGACCTGTGGGAGCGGGCTTGCCCGCGAAGAGGCCAGCACAGGCTTATAGAGGCCTATCCCCCGAAAATCGACAGATCCAGCGGCCGCACCGCCCCCATCCAGATCGCATGGTCACGGTGGTCCGCCAGCTCATCCCCGGTCAGCGGGTGCATGAACACCACCAACCCCTTCCGATACAGCGCCAACCACGGCAGCACCACCCCCACAAACTCCGGCTCGAAGGCCAGCTGGCAGCTCCAGTCCGGGTGCGGCCCCACCGGTTTCTGGTGCATGCGCCCCATGGTCACGGGAAACAGCCGCGCCGCCTCCTCGCACAGTTCACGGGCCTGGTCCATGGTCGCTGCGTCGTAGTAAACGTGGGCGTGGTAACCCTTGATCCTCTGCACGATAACTCCTGATTGCGGTCCAAACATCACCACCTGCAAAGGGAGTGATGCAGTGAAAAACGCCGAAACCCCAGTGTTCAAACTGGTCCTGTTCGGGCCTGAAAGCAGCCTGGGCAACGCCCTGATGGTAGAGCTGCTGTCGCGCCAGCACGAAGTCACCGCCGTGGTCGACGACCTCAACCGCCACGCGCCGCGCCCCGGCCTGCATTTCAAGATAGGCGGGCTTGGCGATGCCGACCAGGCGGAGCAGGGCGCGGCAGGCGGGTCGGCAGTAATTGCCCTGTTGTCGACGCTGGCGCCGGGTGATCTGCCCGGGCAAGCCCGCATGAGCGAGGCGCTGGTGGCGGGGCTGAAGCGTACGACTATACGCCGGCTGTTGCTGGTGGGCGATTTCGATGTGCTGGATGAGCCGGGCAAGTACAGCGAGACAGAGCGGGAGTGTGTGGACCAGGTGGTGGACGGGTTACAGCGCAGTGCGTTGCACTGGACGCTGATCAATGCCCCGCAGGAACTGGCCGGGTTGGGGATGGAGCATTTTCGCAGCACCGAAGGTACGCTGGAGCCGGGGTTGGCCGAGCCGTTGCGGCACCTGGCCAGGGTCGCGGCAGGGATGGTGGATATGCTGGAGCTGGATTTGCACCGGGGCGAGCATCTGAACTTCGTGGTCTAGATTGCCGGGGCTGCTGTACAGCCCATCGCCGGCAAGCCAGCTCCCACAGGGACGGCGCCATTCTCCAGGCTTGTACAGCACCTGTGGGAGCTGGCTTGCCGGCGATGGGCCGCAAAGCGGCCCCGGGGATGTCACAGGCTGCGCTCGCGCTCCAGCCAATCCACGAACCGCTCGATCAACGCCCCACGCCGCTT